>JANMLS010000283.1:0-4136 GCA_031372675.1 Verrucomicrobiaceae bacterium | reverse complement strand
GACATGACTTAAAAGAAAATCGGGATAATCAGAATCGCGACGATGTTGACAACTTTGATCATCGGATTGATCGCGGGCCCGGAGGTGTCTTTGTAAGGGTCGCCGACCGTATCGCCGGTGACGCTGGCCTTGTGGGCTTCGCTGTGTTTGCCGCCGTGGTTGCCTTCCTCAATGTATTTTTTCGCGTTGTCCCATGCGCCGCCGCTGCTGGTCATCGCGATGCCCATGAACAGCCCGGTGACAATGCTGCCAACGAGCACGCCGCCGAGAATGGTCGAGCCGCCGGGTAGCGCGGCCACTGCGAGGACTGCGATAATCGGGAGCAACGCTGGGATGATCATTTCCTTGAGCGCGGCCTTGGTGACGATGTCCACGCAAGTTCCGTAATCAGGCTTTTCGTCGCCGCCTTTAATCAAAATGCCGGGCTTGGCGGCGATCTGGCGGCGTACTTCCGTGACGACTGCGCCTGCTGCGCGACCTACTGCGCTCATGCTGAATGCGCTGAACATGTAAGGGAGCAGACCGCCGATGAAGAGGCCGATCATTACGCGCGGATCATTGAGGGAAAAGGCGAGTTGCTCCTTGAGCGCATCGCCGGTGACGCCGTGCTTGATGAGGTGGTCCTGCAAATCAACGTAGTAACTCCCGAATAGCACGACTGCCGCGAGTCCGGCACTGGCGATTGCGTAGCCTTTTGTGACGGCTTTCATCGTGTTGCCGACGGCGTCGAGTTCATCGGTCGCCTTGCGCACTTCGCTGGGAAGCTCGCTCATCACGGCGATGCCGCCAGCGTTGTCGGTGATGGGTCCAAATGCGTCGAGTGAGATGATGATCCCCGACATGGAGAGCATCGCCATCACCGCAATCGCGATGCCGTAAAGGCCGGCAAATGAGTAGCTGCCCCAGATTGCCGCGCCGATGCAGAGGACCATCGGTGCTGTTGCCTGCTGGCCGATTGCAAGACCGGCGATGATGTTTGTGGCGTGTCCAGTCTCGGAAGCCTTCGCGATTTTACGAACGGGCGCGTGTTCGGTGGAGGTGTAGTAATTCGTGATCCAGCAAGCGAGTCCGGTCATCACTAGGCCGACGATGCTCGCGAGAAAAATACCGCTCGCCGTGAGCGCATCGCCTTCCTTCATCGCGATGCCGTTTGGGAACATCTGCTGCGTAATCGGCCAGAATGCGACTGCCGAAATCACGCTACTGACGAGCACTCCGCCCATCAGCGCCGCTGCGGGTTTTGCGTTCGTCATGTTCACGTAAATCACACCGATGATGCTGGCGATGATCGCCGCGCCACCGAGCAGAAACGGATAAACCACCGCCGCCGCAGAAGCTCCCGCCGCCGTAGTCAGCGCACCGACGAGCACCGCGCCGATGAGCGAGACAGCGTACGTTTCAAAAACATCCGCCGCCATGCCTGCGCAGTCGCCCACGTTGTCGCCCACGTTGTCTGCGATGGTGGCTGGATTCCGTGGATCATCTTCTTCGAGGTTCTGCTCCACTTTGCCCACGAGGTCCGCGCCGACATCTGCCGCCTTTGTATAAATACCGCCGCCGAGCCGCGCAAAAACCGAGATGAGCGAAGCGCCCAACGCCACACCGACGAGGCTGCTGATTTCCTTGCCCGGCGCATACTTCGAGACGAGCAGATAAAATGCGCCAGTGGAAATGAGCGCGAGTCCCACGACGAGAAGCCCCGTCACCGCGCCACCGCTAAACGCCGCTTGCAGCGCCTTCTTGCGGCTCTCACGCGCACCTTGCGCGGTGCGGACGTTTGCCTTCACCGCGATGCGCATCCCGATAAATCCAGCCGCGAGCGAGCAGATTGCCCCGACGAGAAATCCCACCGCCGTGGGCGCGTCTTTTTTCCAAAGCACGAGTGCTGCGATGACCACGCCTATGGCGGAAATCGAGACAAGCTGGCGGGCGAGATAGGCTTTTGCGCCCTGCTCGATGGCATTGGCGATAAACTGCATTTTATCTGTGCCGGGCGAAATCGAGAGGAGGGATTTGATCAGCCACAGGGCAAAAACGAGCGAAACGCCACCGCAAGCGATTGCGAAGGCGATTCCGTTGTCTTGTAGCATGGATGCAAGTGGGAAAGTCGTCATGGATATGGGTAAAGGGCGCGGGAGGATAGGGACAGGGGGAAATCTGGCAAGCGGGGATTTACCGCAATTTGCGCCAAAAACCACGCGGTTCGAGGCAGCCTAAACGCGAGAGGTGACGCGATCATTCCAGAACCGCACTGTCGCTCTGGAGTCGTGAGCCGATCCAGTCGCAGATGCCTTTCTTTTTTGCGCTCCGCACAAAATCCCAGAACACCTGCGCATCCGGCCCCCAAGTTTGAGCAGCAGCGAGATCGAGCGCTTGATGGACGTTGTGGCCGGAGCGATAGAGCAGGGTAAATGCGCACTTCACTTCGGCGCGAGCCACTGCATCCAGCCCGGCGCGGCGCATTCCGAGGATGTTCATTCCGGCGATGTCGTTGATGCCTGCGCCGACTGTGTATGGCGGCACGTCTTTTGTGTAGCCAGAGAGTCCCTGGCAGATGGCGAGCTTGCCGATTCGGATGTGCTGATGATACGCGGAATTGCCGCCCAGAAAGGCGCGGTCGCCCACAATCACATGGCCAGCGAGCAAGACGTTGTTTGCGGCGATGACGTTGTTTCCCAATCGCACATCATGCGCGAGGTGTGTGCCTGCCATGAGGAAATTATCGTTGCCCACGACGGTGTCGCTGCCGTCTTTGGTCCCCCGGTGCAGTGTGCAGTATTCGCGGATGCGGTTGTTATCGCCGATGACGACGCGGCTTTTCGTCGAGGGCTTGAAGGATAAATCCTGCGGTTCGCCACCGATGATCGCGCCGTAGCCGATGGCGTTGTTTTTCCCCATCACGACATGTGCGCTGATGATGGCGTGGCCTTGAATAGAGCAGCCATCGCCGATGATTGCCGCGCCTTCGACGACGGCGTAAGGGCCTACGCTCACATCGGAGCCGAGTTGCGCGGAGGGATGAATAATGGCAGTGGGATGAATCATCGCAGCCCGAAATGCCGGAAGTTCGGCACACGCGCAAGCTGCGAGCGGAAATCTCGCTGGCAGTGCCTGTGAATGTTATTTTTCAGATCAGCCGAGGAGCTTCTCGTAAATCCCGCCAAATCCGCCGCTGCTGAAAATGATGAGTACGTCGCCGGGCTGCGTGAGCGTGTCGAGTTTGGCGACGATGGCGTCTGCGCCTTGCTCTGCGGTGGATGGGTGGCCGAGTTTGGAAAGCTCGCTGGCGAGACGTTCGGGGTTCATGGCCTCGCCATCTTTGAATCGCTCCGGGCGGTCCACGGGGCCGATCATTGCGCCGTGGGCGAAAGTGAGCGCGGTGCGCAAATCGTCGTGGATTTGCGAGCGGCACATCGTGTTTGCCTTGAGGTCCACCGCAGCCCAGATGCGTGCGCCGGGAAAACGATGTGGAAGTGCGCGAAGCGTTTCGCGGATATTTGTGGGGTGTTTGCCGAAGTCCTCCACGATTTTTACGCCGCGCCGTTCGCCGCGTAAAACCTGACGGCGTTTCACTCCTTGGAAATTCGCCACGGCCTTCTGGATGTCGCAAAGCGCCACGCCGTAGTGTCGTGCGGCTGCAATCGCCATCGCTGCATTTCGCACGTAAATCTCGCCGACCATTGGGAACACGAAGCGCGTGCCGAAAAGCGTGAATTCCGAGCCATCGGGCTTCAGCGCGATGTCCATCGCCTGCACGTCGCAACCTGCGCCGATGCCCACGCCGAGCCGGGTCGCCGTGCGGGAGGTCGCGGCGACTTCGAGAGTGTTTGCGCAGTCTGCGTTGTAAAGCAGCACGCCGTTTTCCGGCAGCACGCGGACGAGCAGAGCGAATGCTTTTTTCACCGCGTCGAGGTCTTTGTAGATGTCGAGCTGGTCGAGTTCCACGGCGTTCAGAATCGCAAGCTCCGGCAGGTAGTGCGCGAACTTCGGGCCTTTGTCGAAGAAGCAGGTGTCGTATTCATCGCCCTCGATGACGATGTGCTCCGCGTCGTGCAAACTAGAGCCTTGGCCAAGGTCTTCGGCGATGCCGCCAATCATCCAGGCCGGATTTTTTCCGCCGCTGCGCATGATGTGCG
>JANMLS010000282.1:0-1572 GCA_031372675.1 Verrucomicrobiaceae bacterium | reverse complement strand
GCGGGTAGCGAGTAGGCGCGAGGCGTGGAACTAGGCGCCACCGCGTTCCAGGCCATTGATGTAGCCTTGGAGGAGGCGGGAGACCTCTTCCAAGTCAGCTTGGAGGGCGTTGGTGTCGGCGTAGTGAAGGTCGTGGGCGAGGATCAGGTGATAGAGGCACTCGTCGGCAGAGCCCTGAGCGATATTGTAGAACTTGAGTTTGTCCGGCTTCGTGCGCTTGCGGAATCCCTCGACGAAGTTGGCCGGGATACTGGAGGCGGAACGCCTGAGCTGCGAGGTGAGAGCGAACAATTCGTGCTTGGGGAACGGCTCCGAGGCCTTGTAGATCGCGAGCGTAAAGGCATGGGCTTTCTGCCACACGAGAACGTCGCGGAATGATTGTGATTTGTCAGCCATGCTCGCTACTCGCTACCCGCTACTCGCTACTTCACACACTCACACATCTAGGAATTGCACGTTCAGCGCATTGTCCTCGATGAACTGGCGGCGCGGGGGGACTTCGTCGCCCATCAAGAGCGTGAACAAGGCGTCGGCCTTCGCGGCGTCGTCGATCGAGACTTTGAGGAGGCGGCGTTTCTCCGGGTCCATCGTCGTTTCGAAGAGCTGCTTCGGGTTCATTTCGCCGAGACCCTTGTAGCGTTGGATGCTGAGGCCCTTGCGGCCGTTGGCGCGGATCTGCGTGACGATCTCGAGCGGGCCGAAGAGCTCGGTCTTGTTTTCGTTCTTCGTGCCGAGGTTTTCGATGACGGTATAGCGGGGCGTCGCGCTCGGCGTGAGGGTCGAGATGTCGAGGCCGGTTTTCGCGAGGGCGACGAGGAGCTTCGTCATCTCGGTGCTTTCGAAAATTTCGTGGATGGTGACGCGCTTCTGGGTGGCGAAGGACTTTTTCTCGACGGGCGCAACCGGCGCCGGGGGAGCGAGCGGGTCGGTGCTCACGGCGGCGGGCTCGATCTGGTCGGTGAGGTCGGCGTTGAGTTTGTGCGCGGTGAGGAAATCGGCGCGGGCGTGTTCGTCGCGGAGGAATTCGTGGCTCTCTTTGTTGCCTTCGCGGATGCGGGCCACGTAGCGGGGGAGGCCGCGGGTGGCGGGCTCGTGGGTGTCGAGGTATTCGGCGAGCGCGGCGCCGTAACGGGTGACGCCGCCGCCGAGTTTCTCGAGGAGGGCGAGGTTTTCGACGATCTGCTCGATCTGCGCGGGCGCGAAAATGTGGCCGTCGGTGAGGCGGGTGAGGACGATGTCTTCGGAGCCGAGTTCGAGCAGGATGCGGTTGAGTTGGTCGTCGTTGTCGACGTATTGCTCGCGTTTCTTGCGCTTGATTTTGTAGAGGGGCGGCTGGGCGATGTAGACGTAGCCGCGCTCGATGAGGCCCTTCATTTGCCGATAGAGGAAGGTGAGGAGGAGCGTGCGGATGTGGGAGCCGTCCACGTCGGCGTCCGTCATGATGATGATTTTGTGGTAGCGGGCCTTGGCGGCGTTGAAGCCGCCGACGGCTTCGTCGCCCTCGCCGATGCCGGTGCCGCAGGCGGTGATGAGGGTGCGGATTTCCTCGTTGGCGAGGACCTTGTCGAGGCG
>JANMLS010000352.1:0-3453 GCA_031372675.1 Verrucomicrobiaceae bacterium | reverse complement strand
TTCACGGATGCCAGCGCATTTTTCCCCGCCTGCAAAATCAACTCAGGACTCCCCAAAGCCAGCAACAAAGCCCGAAGCCGCACAGGGCCAAGTCCGGGAATCATATTCAACGCAATGCACGCTTCAGTTTCAGTCACGGGGCGGCTTGTAGAGTATTCCCGCGCAAACGTCCATCGGGGGTTCATGGTTGGCGAATTAAAATTGGTGTCCTGAGAAAACAAACGAGGGGGGAATTTGCGCTTCGCGTTTTGGGTTTTGGTGAATGAATTTGCCGCTCCTTTACGTCTCCCGTGCTTGTCTGAGTTTCATCGCGGCGTTTGGGCTAAAGACACGCTAATTTTGGCACTTCCACTGCTTAAACGGGCGATGATGAAGCTTCGTAAGCTCGCCATTTCCACCATCGTCATCGCTGCGCTTGTTGCGGGTGCTTGGTTTTTGAATCCGTGGCGAAGCATCACCCATCCTCCCGGTGTGCTCGTGCGAAATGCGCCTGTTCAAAAACCGACTGCGGCAGTCCCGCTCGCCGAGATTGATGGGTGGAAATTCATGCCCTTGGCGGATTACAAAATCTGTGGGCGCGTGCTGGGGACAAAGCGATACTACAGCGGATTTGGCAGCGACATCGTGCCCGTGGATGTCGCAATCGGCTGGGGGCGGATGAGCGATCAAGCGGTGCTGGATCAATTCGATCTGTCCATGAGCAACCGGTTCTTTTTCTACAAATGGGAGAACACGCCCGCGATCCCGGAGGATGAGATTATGCGCAGCGCGGCGAACAACCACATCATCGCCGCAAACCGCAAAGTGCGGAAAACCATCAACTCACTTATCCCCGGCCAAATCGTCACATTGAGCGGCTATCTCGTGAATGCCACTGGTCCGAAAGGCGCATCGTGGAACAGCTCCACCCGCCGCGATGATACAGGCAACGGAGCGTGCGAAGTTTTCTACGTCATCGAGGCGTCGGCATCGAATACACCGCCGCCGGAAAAGCCTGCGGTCGTCGCTGCGAAGTGACTTGCGGGGCGAAAACGAGCGGCGCTTTGACTTCCCCGGAGCGTTCCCGTAATTACCCCGCCCATGAAACTCGCCATCGCACTTTCTCTCGCTGCCATTGCCACTTCGTTCGCCGCCGACTGGCCCCAGTATCGCGGGCCTTTGGGCGATGGGAGCACGCCGGATAAAATCGCGACGCAGTGGGGTGCTGCGCCGAAAATTCTTTGGAAAGTGCCCGGCGGCACTGGCTTTTCCAGCTTCGTCGTATCCGGTGCGCGTTGCTTCACGCTCGAAGGTTTTGGCGGGAAGGAAGTGCTCGTGGCCCGCAATGTTGCCGACGGAAAAGAGCTGTGGAAAGCCGAGCTGGGCAAAGCTGAATACCAAGGCGGCGGCAATGCCGGCGACGATGGCAACAATGGCGGCGACGGCCCTCGCTCCACACCCACCATCGCCGGAAATGTCATCATCACCACCAATGCCGAGCTAGTCGTGCAGGGCCACGATGCGACGAGCGGAAAGCCTTTATGGAAGCTCGATCTAGCCAAGCACGGCGCTCGCAACATTAGCTGGCAAAACGCCGCAAGCCCGTTGCTCGAAGGCGGCATCATCTACCTCGCAGGCGGCGGCGCGGGAGAATCCTTCATCGCGCTCAATCCCGCCAGCGGCGCTATCGTTGCAAAATCCGGCGACGAGACGATGACCCACGCCACGCCCATCGCCACGACCATCGCAGGCACGCGGCAGATCATCTTTTTTATGAAAAGCGGACTCGTTTCGCTGGAGCCAAAAACCCTCAAGGAGCTTTGGCGTTCTGAGGTGAAATTTAACGTCTCCACCGCAGCCAGCCCCGTCGTCGTCGGAGACTACGTCTTTGCCAGCGCAGGCTACGGCGTCGGGGCTTACGGATTCAAAATCACAAAAACCGGCACTGCGTGGAAGGCCGAGCAAATCATGCGCGTGCCCGGCGACCGCGAAATCGCAAATCACTGGAGCACTCCCGTCCACTTTGGCGGGCATCTTTACGGTATGTTCCAATTCAAAAAATACGGCAGTGGCCCCGTGAAAGCCGTGAATCTCCCCGATGGCGAAGTGAAGTGGAGCAAAGACGGCTTCGGCCCCGGCCACGTCGTCCTCACCAACGGAAACGTGCTCGCCCTCAGCGACGCCGGCGAACTCGTCATCTTTGCCGCCAAGCCCGACGCATACCAGGAGCTTGCCCGCGCAAAAGTGCTGACTGGTAAATGCTGGACTACACCCGTCATCAGCAGTGGCCTCGTCTTTGTGCGAAGCACCACGGAAGCTGCCTGCATTGACCTCCGCGTGAAGTAGAACGACATGGCGACGGATTCCAGCGAGCTTGCAAAAAGCGTCGCCACAGTCATGCGGCGCGATGTGGATGCGCTGCGCGAAAACCTCACGATTGCCGAAGCGATAGCGACGATTCGCGCACGCGGGCTGGGGGAGAAGATCATTTATTTTTACGTCACGGATGAAAATGATCGGCTCTGCGGTGTGCTGCCCACACGCGCATTGCTCACCGAGGAGCCCTCGCGAAAACTCGCCGATGTGATGCGGCGACAAATCGCCACCGTACCGGCCACTGCGACCGTGCTGGAAGCCTGCGAATTTTTCGCGATGTATCGCTTCCTCTCCGCGCCTGTCGTTGATTCCGAAAAGCGGCTCGTGGGTGTGGTGGATGTGAGTGTTTTTACGGAGCAGGTCTTCGACCTCGCGGAGCGCTCGCGCATGGATGAAGTGTTCGATTCTCTCGGCTTCCGCGCCTCGCAAGTCCGCGATGCGTCTATTCTCCGCGCGTTCTGTTTTCGTTTTCCGTGGCTGCTTGCCACGGTGGCGAGCGGGACCGCTTGCGCACTTCTTGCCAGCGCATTTGAGGTCACTTTGGCGAAGAGCATTATCCTCACGTTTTTCATGACGCTCGTGCTGGGCCTTGGCGAAAGCGTGAGCGTGCAATCCATGACGATAGCGCTGCAATCGCTCCGAGTCTCGCAGCCCACCATCGGCTGGTTTGTGCGTGCGCTCGCACGGGAGATTGCAGCCGCTCTGCTGCTTGGACTTGGTTCAGGCGGGCTTGTCGCCGGGATCGTCTGCGCATGGATGGGAGCGGGGATGCCAGCAGTCGTCATCGCTGTCGCAATAATTTGTTCGATATGCAGCGCGAGCGTGATTGGCCTCAGCATCCCCACGCTGCTCCATGCGTTAAAACTGGACCCCAAAATCGCTGCCGGCCCCGTGACGCTCGCAATCGCCGACATCACTACGCTGTTAATCTTTTTCGCCCTCGGCTCGACTTTGCTTTAGCAGGTTGCTGAAAAGCGGGGTGTTTTTTGAGGTCATTGGTCCGTTGGAGTCAAAATTGTCGGTTTTTCGTGTTTGGGTAGGCTGTTGCAGTCGGTTTGCGGGGCGGTTTCGCCCCGCGCCGCGCTCTCGCGGCGGGGT
>JANMLS010000351.1:0-2280 GCA_031372675.1 Verrucomicrobiaceae bacterium | reverse complement strand
CTGCCTTGGCGACAAAGCTGGCAGCGATGATGCCGCTGGCGCCGGGACGGTTGTCCACGACCACCGGCTGGCCCAGCATGGTCGAGAGTTTCTCCGCGTAGGTGCGGGCCATCACGTCGGAATCGCCGCCAGCCGGGTAGCCGTTGACGATGGTGATGGTCTTGCTCGGCCAGGCCTGAGCCTGGGCAAATCCGGCGGCGCCGGCCAGGCCGGTGACCAAGGCAAGAGCCAGCAAAGTGCGGCGGGAATGAATCATGTCGATGTCCTTTGGGGTTGAGGTGAGCGAGGGGGAAAGTGTGCAGGCTTGCAGCGGGCGTGAACAGGCCCAAAGGGCCGCCGTTCAAGGTTTGCTGCAAAATTCATAGCGTCAGTGGCCGCGTGGCGTTGTGGATGGCGCGCAGCAGGCTGAACATCGTCAGCGCCGAGGTTTTCGGGTTGGCAGCCAGTGGCTCGTTTTCAATCGCCAGGTCAAGTCTGCCGAACGCGCCCTGGGCAAGGATGCGATGCAGATTGCGCGAAATAAAGGGATCGGCGATCAGCGTGGCGCGCGTGGCGTCCAGGCCCAGGCCGGCCAGCGAGACCGTGGCAGCGACATTGGCGTTTTTGGGGTACAGGCGCGCAGCCTCGCGCGCCGTGCCTGCGAAGATGGTGAAAGGCTCTTTGAGCGCGGCCAGATTGCAGAGCGATTCGGCCCCAGTACCCAACCAGGCGTTCGGCGGCTTGCGCCCGATCTATTCCACGCTTTCGAGCACGCCCACGCGCGCCGCGGCCAAGGCGACGAAGCCGCCGATCGCGCCGGAAATCAGATGCGCCTGCGTCGCACCCTCGCTTGCGGCGCGTTCCAGTTCGGCCAGGGCAGCGGCATCGTGCAGTGCGCCGATCGAGGCGACGACACAGGCAATGCCCCGGCGCAGTGCTGGCAGGACATGCTCGTTGACGGCGGCATGGCCGGCGCACTCGACCACCAGGACGGGCCGCAGGGCGCCGTCAAAGTCGAGCCTGTCGCGCACCTGAGCCTGCTTTGCATACCGGTCGCAGACCGCGCGCGCAGCGCTGGCAAAGGCTGGCGGCACCACGACCTGGGTCACGCGCAGCTGGGTTTGGTCTTGCAGCTGTTCCAGCAGCGCCGTGCCAATGGCGCCGCAGCCGATGAGAGCGATCTGCCCGCTCATGACGTTCGCGCGTTCAATGGACGGCCTTGACCGGTGGGCCGGCGAACGCAGTCTTGAAGCTGCCGATGGCCAGCATGTCGATCTCGAGCATCTTCGGGCCGGGCTGGGACATCAGATCGGCCAGCGCCGCCGCCGCCTCGGACAGATGGCCGATGCGCCGGTGCTCGAACTGCATGGACTGCGCGAGCAGGGCGTAATCGGGCG
Organism: Verrucomicrobiaceae bacterium; assembly: GCA_031372675.1. Classification (GTDB taxonomy): domain Bacteria; phylum Verrucomicrobiota; class Verrucomicrobiia; order Chthoniobacterales; family Chthoniobacteraceae; genus SXWH01. Next base: position 904 of record JANMLS010000351.1, on the reverse strand, counting down.
TGTGCAGTTCGGCATAGACGCGACGCCCGCCGTACTGGGCATCCTGGATGTTCTTGATCACACCGTAACTCTGGTCGTTCATCAGGATCACAGTGAAGTCGGCCGCCTCCTGCACCGCGCAGGCCAGTTCCCCCAGGTTGAGCACGAAGCCGCCGTCACCGGCCAACAGCAAGGTTTTGTTGCCGCTGGCGTACGCCGCCGCACCTGTTGCCGCGCCAATCGCCATCGCCAGGCCCAAGCCGATGCCGCCGCCCAGTGCATGCACCCCGGCACGGGGTCCGGCCAAGCGCAATTCACGGTTGCCCCAGGTGCTGTTGGATACAGTCACGTCGCGCACCCAATTGAATCGGGTGCCGGCCGCGGCCTGCTCGGCGTCGACCAGCATGGCATACGGACCGAGACCGTCGCGCAGGCTTGCGACGGCCTTGTCGTGCGCGCGGCGCAGGTCGGCGGCGAAGTTGCCATCGACCTTCATGCGGCCTTCCAGTTTGTCTGCCAGCGCGGTCAGGGTCAGGGCGGCATCGCCGCAGACGAACTGCGCATTCGGGTAGCAGCGGCCATTGGCGCCGGGATCGGCATCGATGCGGTACAGCGGCTGCGGCAACTTGAGCTGGTACTTCAAGGTCTCGTTGCCACGCAAACGGGAGCCGACCACGAGCATCGCATCGCAGCCCGCGTAAAAGGCTTCGACCGGCGGCTGAAGGTTGTAGGCGCCGAGCGACATCGGGTGGGTCTCGGCCACGATGCCCCGGCCCTGCGTGCTGCTGACGACCCCAAAACCCAGCGCCACCAGCCGCGCCACGGCGGCGCCCGCACCGCGCGCGCCGCCGCCCCGCCCCAGCAGCGGGCGGCGTTTGTCTCGCAGTGCGTCAGCAAGCTGGGCCACTGCACGGTCATCGGGCAT
>JANMLS010000329.1:0-16952 GCA_031372675.1 Verrucomicrobiaceae bacterium | reverse complement strand
GATCTCAGCAAGCGATGGGATGAACCAAGAGCACTTGCTGAGTTCTCGCTCGATGGGTGGATGGGAGAGCTTGTTTTCGGTGGCAAGATTCCACGGGGGCAACAACAAGAGCGGCTTCTAGATCATTCATCAGCAGCAGGTAAGGCGTCATGGCTTCGGCTTCTTTGTCTCGCTACGTGCTTCGGTGTGCGCGTGAACAAAAAGCGCGAAAGGATTGAGCCGTTCTGGAAAAGCCAACTGGCCGAAGTATGGCAGGTTTTCACGTCTGAATCTGAGGACAAGGATTGGAGCGCCCTCAACGAGGTTTTCTTAAAGGCGACGCACCGCCAGTTTCGCGACTTGGATGCGAGCGGTGAAGATGCAGACCTTTGGAGGCGGGTCTTTTACGATTTTCGGAAACTGCACCAGTTTGTTTATCAGAATCAATTTCCAGAGGTCGTTCTGGAACTGGCAGCGAGGCCGGAAATCTCTGCGGTTGGTTTGGTCAATTTTATGAAATCTGGGATTCATCCAGATGGGCGATGGGCGGGGGTTTTGGGGCAAAGCATGACAGCCCCATTGCTTTTCGTGATGCGAGAGCTTCGGCGACTGGACGTTATTGACTCACGCTTTGATTCTGCCTGCTTCTACATGAACTCTCCCGCAAGGAATGTCGCCACTCGCTTGGGTTGGATTGAGGCCGAGCGGGGAGTCGCATACGGAATCGAAGAACTCACGGAGTTCAGCGCCATCTGCCACGAGCGAATGCTGAGGGAGTGTGAATCACTTGCGCCGTTCTTTGACTTGGCGCTTCAGTGGTATGCCTTCAACAATTGGTAACGATCATGCCCGTCCAACACAACCAGCGCGTTTATCACCCCAAGCATCCCGAATATGGATACGGGATTGTGCGGCTCATTGAGGAAAGCGTGCTAAGTGACGAGCGCATCTGTCAGGTCGCGTTTGAGTGGGTTCCGGGGCTGACGGCGGTGCCGGAATTGGCGCTCACGGTGGTTCCGAGTTTGGAGAGTGGACGGGAGGTCCAACCTGCAGAATGGGGCGGCATTGAGAAACTGCAACGGAGGCTTGGGGCGGCGCTAGTAATGGCGGAGAACAGTCAATCGGCAGCCTTTATCCGCTCTTTTACGATGCCTCTGCCGCATCAGGCATTTTTGCTGGAGAAGATACTTACGCATCGGCGTTTCGGCCATGTAATCGCCGATGATGTGGGCATGGGGAAGACGATTGAGGCGGGCTTGATTATCGCGACTCTGAGGCAGCGAAATCCGCAGTGCCGCGTGCTGGTGCTGTGCCCTGCTGGCGTGGTGCTCCAGTGGCAGGATGAGATGGAAGAGCACTTCGGCCTGATTTTCCACATCGCTGGTCGTGACTTTAAGGCGGACAGAGCGGCAAGCTGGGATTCACACTCTCTAGTCCTCGCATCTCTGGATACTTTGAAGCAGGACCGATTACGCGAAACCTTGAAAGGTGCGCCCCCTTTCGATCTTGTTGTGTGCGATGAGGCGCACCGCTTGACTGCTCGACGGGAGTTTTTGAGCAATGACCTTTACCGGACACAGAACTATCGCTTTGTGGAATGGCTGGTGCAGGAGCGCGTCGTGGATTGGGAATTGAGCGGCGACGGGAGCCCGCGTTCTCCGAGATTGATACTGATGAGCGCGACGCCACATCAAGGGGACGATCTGCGATTCGCGTATCTGCTGCAACTTGCCCGGCCTGACAAGATAGACGCCGAAACCGCAGTTCAACCCAGCGGGGTATTCATTGACGCGGCAACCTTGGAAGAATGCCTGACACGCACCGCTAAGAAGCGTGCGCTGGATTGGGCGGGAAAGCCGATTTTTTTAGGCCATCAGACTATGACTTTGGATGTGCCTTTGACGGAAGAAGAGAAGGCCGTATTGAAGCGTTTATCGCGATACGTGCAGAGCGAAATGACCTTCAAGGAAACGCAGGGCCAGGCACTGGTGCGGGCGCTCGCGATGCACACCTTCCAGAAGATCGCGGCCAGCAGTTGGGCTGCCCTTCGCGCGGCTCTCAGCTCACGGCTTGTTAAGGCGGGAGGCAGCCGGGCTGTGCATGATCGAGAAGATTCGAGTCTCATGGCGGATGAGTTCGATTTCTGTGGGGGAACAGAGGAGTGTGATGCACTGGCGGAGGTTCTCGCGACGATTTCGGCTATCGAGACGGATAGCAAATGGGAGAAATTTCAAAACCTAATCCGCGTCGGTGGAGGTTTTCGTGAAAAAGGCGACCGGATTTTGATTTTCACTCAGTATCGGGTAACGCAAAGCTGGATAGCGGAAAGGCTTGGGCGGGCTGGTGAGATGGTGATGCAGATACACGGCGGGCTGACTTTGGATGAGCGAAAGGCGCAGCGAATCGCGTTTGAGAGCGAGGGAACGGTGCTGATTTCCACGGAAGCAGGCAGCGAGGGCGCAAACCTTCACCGGAAATGCCATCTGATGGTGAACTACGATCTGCCTTGGAACCCGATGCGCCTCCTTCAACGGATTGGCCGTTTGGATCGCTATGGGCAAAAGAATAAGGTTCTGGTCGCCAACCTGAAGGCTTCTGAAAGCTGGGACGCGACAATTTCTAAAAAAATCGAGGCAAAACTTTCTGCGGTGCAGGCGCGGATGGGCATGGTCGCGGACGAGGATTACCGCATGATGATTCTTGGAGGTATCCACGAGAACATCAGCGTGCCTGAGATTATGACTGCTTCTGGATGGGGCGCGAATGATCAAACCGTGGATGCCGCCATTGATGAGGCGGTAGAATCGCTCTTGAGCAGAAAATCGTCGTTGGAAAGTCTCTTTAGAGAGTCGCTCGGAATGCCGGAAAATTACGGTAAGGGTTCACCGTCGCTAAACTCCGATGCGTTTAGGCAGGTCTTTGCTTGGGCTGCGGCGGGACACGGCATAGTGCTCCGCGAATCCCGTACTTCCGACAGGAAGTTCCTGCCTGGGGTGTATCACTTTACACTTCCTGATGCTTTTCGAAGCGGCCTGCGTCCAAGCCGAGATTGTCACTTAGTTTTCGACCGTGAATTGTTTTCCGAAGTCCGCAACACGAGTCTTGGGAAAGTAAGAGGACAAGAGATTAAGCCTGCGCTCGCTGGATTCGGTGACGCTGTGACTGATTGGTTTTTCAGGGTGGCGTTGCAGGCGTGCGGCGGTAGTTCGTGCTACCAAATCAGACTGCCAAAAGACGCGCCAGAAAGTGAAGCGTGGTGGATTGTATTTGCCGCTCGATGGAAGGGGCGAGGGGTTTGGGCGGGGCCGGATAACGTGCAGATTTGCGCGACCGACCGCGATGGAGGCTTTGCACGAATGGTCAACCCAGCAGAAGCGATCAGCGTTTTGCAAAGCCCCTGTCTTGCGAGCACCCCGATTCTCCAAAGTCGGCTTCCCGACATGAGCCCCGCACTTACCCGGTGCCGAGAAGAGCTTCGGAGCATGGTCGATATTGCGGCGTGTGGAAAGTCGCTGAGTCTTCAACCCCTTTGCGTAGTTGCTTTCAGTTGACCATACGAAATTAATCCGAGAGATGAATGATCCCGAAAGTCCCACTCGCTGTCAGGCATGCAGCGCCTCCAGCACGGCTTCCGGGTGGCGCTCGGCGATGCGGAGGAGGGCGGGCCTTATGGGCGGCGGTGGCCTTGCTCCCAGTTTTGCAGGGTGCGCGGGCTGATGCCGATGAGGGCGGCGAATTGGCTCTGCGTGAGGCCGAGCTTTTCGCGGACGACGCGGGCGTCGGGCCAGTGGAGTTCGGTTTTGCGGGCGGGTTTCTTTTTCCCGCGCAGGATGGCACCGCCTTCTTAGAGGCTGGTGACGAGTTGTTGGAATAGTTCGTCTTTCATTGGTATTCGGTTTCAATGATGGTTTTTTGGACTTTTAGTTGAGCGGGGGTGAGGTCAAGGCGCTTGCTCTTTTGGGCCGCTCACTCTAATTTCCATCCATGACTGCGACGCTCGATCCGCAAGGACACATCATCCTGCCGCCTGAAATTGCTTTGGCTGCTCAGGCTCGTTCTGTGCGGCGGTTTGATGCGGCACTGTCCACTTCGGGCGTCATCATGCTCCGGCCTGAGCGCAAGCCGAGCAGGTCGCTAGTCGAGAGTTTTGCGGCGCTTCGGGGGCTTGAAATTGAGCATCGCCGCGACGCCATCCCGCAGCCGCCTGAGCTGTGAAGTATCTGCTGGATACGAACATCGTTTCGGAGCTGATGAAACCCGCGCCCGATCCTGACGTTGTGGATTGGGTCACTGAACACGATGCAGATACGGTGCTGTGCTCGATGGTGTTGTCTGAGCTTGCCGCAGGCGTGGAGGCGATGGACGAAGGAAAGCGGAAGTCGGCTTGGAGAAAAGAATTGCGATTTATCCAAGAGGATTATGCAGAGCGCATTTTGTCATTCGATGAAGGGGCCGCATGGGAGTGGGCACGCTACGTTCGTTCTGCGAAGGATGCTGGGTTTTCACCGCCACTGCTCGATAGCCAAATCGCGGCCACGGCGTTGGCTTGGGGATTGAAAGTAGTGACTCGTAATGCAGCCGACTTTCCTTTGTTGGAAGTTGTGAATCCATTTCGGTCGTGAATGTGCGATGCGAGGGTAGGTTTTAAGCGTGCAACGCCTCCAGCACGGCTTCCGGGTGGCGCTCGGCGATACGGAGGAGGGCTCGGGCGGTGCCTTCGGGGCGGCGGTGGCCTTGCTCCCAGTTTTGCAGTGTGCGCGGACTGATGCCGATGAGGGCGGCAAATTGGCTCTGCGTGAGGCCGAGCTTTTCGCGGACGACGCGGGCGTCGGGCCAGTGGAGTTCGGTTTTGCGGGCGGGTTTCTTTTTCCCGCGCAGGATGGCACCGCCTTCTTTGAGGCTGGTGACGAGTTGTTGGAAGAGTTCGTCTTTCATTGGTATTCGGTTTCGATGATGGATTTTAGGACTTTGAGTTGAGCAGGGGTGAAGTCTTCTTGTTCGTTTTTCGGGTAGGTGAGGAGGAAGAGAATCGTGCTGCCAAGAACGTGCCAGTAGTAGATGACGCGCCGCCCGCCGCCCGTGCCGCGACCCGAGGCATGAGGTCGCCCCGGTCGGGATTCGCCATGAGCACCCACTGCAACGCATTCAACTCATCATCCGACAGGAGTTCGGTGTGATTTGGCGGGTGAATACGGTTGTTTCGCTGAATGTAAGGCGCACACCGAAGATATACGTCAATGACGGCATTGGGCAAAGTGACGCTTTGTTGCTGCACCCCGATTTCCGATTGGTGAACAATGATTCTCAAAACAAAACATTGCACTTTCCGTAATGTTTTGTATAGCCAGTTCCATGCAGCCGCTTCGCCAACTGGAACGCACGCTTCGCTCGTTGGCGGGGCGGGAGCGGTGTGTTTTTGCTCCTTCGGATTTGGCGGGGGCGGTGCCGGGGTGTGGGCAGTTGGCGGTGTTGCTTTCGCGGGCTGCGACGGCGGGGGTTTTGCGGCGGGTTTGTCGGGGGATTTATCTTTTTCCGGTGGCGGATTATTCGATGGGGAATTTGCTTTTTCATGCGGCGGCGCGGTTGCGGGCGGGGGAGTTTAATTATTTGAGTTTAGAGACGGTTTTGAGTGATGCGGGGGTGATTTCGCAGGTGCCGTTTCAGTGGATTTGTGTGATGACTTCGGGGCGGAGTCATGTGGTGGATTGTGGGGAGTTTGGGCACATTGAGTTTGTGCATACGGCGCAGCGGCCAGATGCGGTGAGCGGCGAGCTGACTTATGATGCGGAGCGGCATTTGTGGCGGGCTTCGGTGCGGCAGGCGTTGCGCGATATGCGGGCGACGCGGCGCAGTCTGGACCTCGTGGATAAGGAGGTGCTCGGTGAGCTTGTTTGATCAATTGGTGGATGCGGCGTTGCTGTCCCGCGCCGATCTCGCGGTCCTGCGTCCTGTGGTGGAAAAGGAGCTGCTGCATCACGATATTTTGCGGGAAATGAGCGAGGCTGGATTGCTCTCGGGCCTGACCTTTATCGGCGGGACTTGTCTGCGGGCTTGCTATGGCTCGACGCGGCTGAGCGAGGACCTTGATTTTGCGGGTGGGAGCGAGTTCAAGCGGGAGGATTTGGCTGACCTTGGCCGTGTGCTCGTGGAGCGGCTGGAGACTCGCTACGGCTTGCCGGTGAAGGTGAGCGAGCCTGTGAAAACGGGGGGCAATGTCTCGACTTGGAATTTCACCATCGAAACCCGCCCGAGCCAACGTCATTTGCCGGTGCAGCGGATTCATTTAGACATCTGCGCCATCCCAAGCCACGACCCGCGTCCGATGATGCTGCGAAATCACTACGGCGTGGATTTCGGCACGTCAGGCTTGATTCTCCAAGCGCAGAGTCGCGATGAGATTTTGGCGGATAAAGTGGTCGCTTTTGCCTTTCGCGAGAACCGGATTAAGAACCGCGATTTGTGGGATATTGTGTGGTTGGTTCAGCAGGGCATCGAGTTGCCGGGCAAGCTCATCGCGGTGAAAATCGGCGATCATCACCGGGAGAAAGCTGAGTTTTCGCACAACCTGCTTGAGCGAGTGAACGCACTCAAAACGGAACCCGAATTGCGGGCGGATTTTATGAAAGAAATGCGACGTTTCCTGCCTGCGAATGCGGTGCGCGACACTATCGAGAACGAGGCATACTGGGTATTCCTCTGCGGCGTGGTGGAAGAGCTGTGCAAGAAGGCATTGGCGGCTGTGTAATGCGCCTCATTTGATGGGCTGCGGGTTTCGCATCGTTTTCGGCTACACGCAGAGCGACGAAATCTCGCTGCTCTTTCACCGTGATGACGCGCCTTTCGACCGGAAGTTGCGCAAGCTCATCTCGGTGCTGGCGGGCGAGGCGAGCGCGTGTTTCTCGCTGCGGCTTGGCGTGGCGGCGTGTTTCGATACGCGCATCAGCCAGCTCCCAAATGCGGAACTCGTTGTGGAATACTTCCGCTGGCGGCAGGAGGACGCGACGCGCAATGCGCTGAACGGGCATTGCTACTGGGCGCTGCGGCGCGAGGGCCGCGACGCGCAGCAGGCGACGGCGGAGCTAAATGCGCTGAGTGTCGCCACGAAAAACGAGCTGCTTTTTCAGCGCGGCATCAATTTCAACGAGCTACCCAAGTGGCAGCGACGCGGCATCGGGTTGTATTGGGAGGAGTTTGAGAAAGCGGGGATGAACCCGCTCACGGGCGAAACTCGCACCGCGCTCCGCCGCCGCATCCGCGTGGATATGGAACTGCCGATGCGTGAGGAATACGACGCGCTTTTGCGCGGGATGGTGCTTGCGGCTGGGGCGTGAAAATGCGGTTCGCGCTTCTTACAGGCCCATTTCCGCTCCATTCAGTAGCCTTGAGCGGAAACTCGTATTGCCTTCTTTTGAAAATGGTATTACCCAGCGCAGATGACAACGATTTCGCTGAAACTGCCGGATGAACTTGCTGCTGCGCTGGACGAGGCGGCGCGGGCGAAACATGTGAGTCGCTCGGAGTTTTTCCGGGAGGCGCTGACTCGCGCGGTGGAAGGCGATTCTAGGAAGAAAACGGGACGAAGCTTGTTCGACCGCAGCCGCGATCTTTGCGGAGCTGGCGATAGCGGGATGGGCGACCTTTCCAGCAATCCGAAACATCTTGAGGGCTTCGGTTCGTGAACGGGACGGTGATTGTGGATACAGGGCCGCTCGTCGCGTATCTCGATAAACGGGACGAATTTCACAAGTGGGCCAAGGAGCAAATGCGTGAGTTCACTGAGCCGCTGGTTTCTTGCGAGGCGGTCATCGCCGAGGCGCTTTTTCTTCTTCGCCGGGGAGGGATTGACCCGCAGCTTTTGCTTCAGCTTGTGGAGCGTGGCATCGTTGTTATCAGCATCCGGCTGGGCGACGAAATCGCGGCGCTTCGGAAACTGATCGCGCGGTATCGCGATGTGCCGATGGCGCTCGCGGATGCTTGCCTCGTGCGGCTCTCGGAACTTCACGAGCAGTGTACCGTGTGGACGATTGATTCCGACTTCACAATCTATCGCCGGAACGGACGGCGTCCGATTCCCTTGCTGATGCCGCCCGGAAGAAAATGAGGCTTCACGTTTTCCGCGCTGCGATGGCGCGGTTGATGGCGTCCAGCACGGCGTCGAGGTGTTTGCCGAGGTCTTCGGCGAGGAAGCAGAGGATGAGGTAGCCGTGGGTTTGTAAAAGGGCGTCTTTGCGGCGGTCGCGGCGGTAGTGGTCGGGCGTGAGATGTTGCGGGCCGTCTATCTCGATGGCGATTCGGTGCTCCGCGTTGAGGAGGTCTATTTCCAGTTCGCTGAAGCCGTCGCACGGGATGGGGAGTTTCGTGTTGAGGCGGAATTTTCCAGCGAGCGCGGGAAGCGTTTCGAGGCGTCGGAAAAGGAATGCTTCGCTGGCGCTGCGGGCGCGTTCGGGGCCGGTGGCGTCGGCGAGCGGTGGGCGCGTTGCGTGGACGAAGAGCGTGGCGAGCGACTGGTCCACGCCGTCACGGATGAGTCGTTGGACACTGGCTGCGTAGTCGTATTTCCACTGCGAATCAATCGGCATCGGCACGGCGGCGGGCCAGCCGGGGAGCGTGTAGCCGACGGCTTCGTATCCGGTGCGCAGAGTCCTGATACTCTACGCGCTTGTCGTTATCGGACTCGTCTATGCCTCGTCGCCAACCCAGCGATAATGCCGAACCAAGGCTGCGCGGTAGGTTTGAAAGCTACGTTTATCTTCTAAAACAGTGCGCTTGAGGAGATGTCCCAAGTCTCGCCCGGCGTCTTTGATCGCGGCATCGATGCTTTTTCCCTTTGCGATATGTTTTTCAAAAAGCGGGTAAAGAGGAGTACCTTGCCATTCAAAATTTACCCCGCCCACTAAATTGCGAGCGGCAAACGGCTGCTGTGGAGAGGTCGCACACCAGCAGTAAACAGCCCCTCGGAGGTAAGAGGTGATTGCTGAGACTTGCGTTTCGGTGATGCCTTTTACTCGTCTATTGTTGGATTGTGGATTTATCATGATTTTATGTTTTTCTTGTTTTGATTTCGTTTACGACAATCGAGTGCCCCAAAAGAGCCCCTTCGTTCGGAAATTTCTCGGCAAGTTTTAGCAGCACGTCGCAGAGCGATTCAGTCGACAACGCTAACAGAATTGCCGAAAGTCCCGCGTTACGACTAGCGGCGGGTTCAGAATGGCTTTCTACGGATTGGGTAACGTCGGACGGAAACTCTCCGCTATCAATCTGGCTTAACACACGAGACGCGAGTTGCTTCTGCTCAAGGCTGACAATTAAGCGGGTGGGGCTCTTTCTACGTCCGTTCTTAAACCACCCAAATCTGTTTCGAGCGAGCGATTGAAGCGAACGAGTCACCGCGAGGCGTTTATTCGTGATTCCATCTGGCAAATTCAGTGCGGCAATAGATTCAGGTGTAACCACCCAATCTGAGCTATCAGGCATTGAGGCCATGAACGACCGGGTAACGATTAGAGTAGTCCTGTCGCCCAAAAGTAAGTCGCGGATTTTTTTGTCGCTTGTTTCCATTCTGAAGAAATATGCAATACGCCCACTCGCGTCAATGCGTTTTTTATATTTGTTACGTTTAGAGCAGTCGTCTCTCACATATTTCCGGCGCTGACCAGCTCGACTGACTCCGGCATCGGCCCAGTGCGAAACGAATCGCGCGTTCGCGAAGGCGGCGTTTTCCACGGCTTGGGGTCATCATCATCGGGCAAAGCGAGACGCACTCCGACGACTCGCCCACGAACTTCCGCAGCGCGGACGAGTTCCTCGACGCGCGATTTCTCCATCCGCTGCACGCCCGCGAGAAACGCCCATTGGTCAGGAAACGGCACCAACTCTGCATCTACGAACACGCTGTTCCCGTTTTCACGCGGCGCTTTTTGCAGCGGCAGCGCGATGAGGTTGCCGAAGCCGCCGCTCGGGAGCGTGTCCTGATTTGGAAAAAAGCGGTCGTAAGATTTCAGCCCGACTTCCGGGCGCTGATCCATCGTCTCCGTGAGCATCGCCGCGCCGAGCTTGCGGGCGAGCGTGGCGGGAATCGCCTCCGCGAAGAAAACCCACACATGCCCGCCGTTCCCCGAGCGCGAACGCTCCAGCGCCGCCGGGACATCACTGCGGGCGCAAGTCGCCATGTAAGCGAGCGCATCATCGCGCCACGCATCGCCGTCGAAATCTACTGCGAGAAACCAGCACCGCTCATCGCGCAGCATCGGATACACGCCCATGACAAAGGGCAACCCGCGCTCATCCGCGCCCGAGAGATGCGCCCGCACGACCTCCTCGCCGACGGGCAGCCATGCTTGATGCGGGCAATCGCTGCACTTGATACGCGGCTTTTCACACACCCCGCGCACCCACTCATTTCCACAAGTCGGCGAGTAACCCGCCCGCCCCGTTTTCCGACTCTCAAACCGACGCGGATAAACGTCCTCCCGCCCACGAAACAGCGAGCGAAAGAGCGCGATTTTCTCCGCAGGCGGCGAGGCGTTGGTGATGTGATCGAATGAATTCAAAGAAACCGGAGCACTACGAATTTTCGGCGCGAAATGCGATCCCCTAAAAGCGGACGGCGCAAATCTCAAAACTTCCACCAGATATTGAATTCGTGATTGAGGCTAAAGTTTCGATTTGGGAACGCGTTAGTATTACACCGCTTGTGCTTGGGTCATGCGGGTTTGGAGGTTTTCGTCGCTGATGGTTGGGGCGGTGGTGGTGAGGGCTAGGAGGCGGCGCATGTCGGCCTGGTCGGTGCGGTGTTGGTTGCAGGCGGCTTCGTAGGTGGCTCGGGTCTTTGTGCAGACTAGGGTTTGCGGGCTGCCTTTGCGGTCGGTGAGGTGCGTCATGTCGAGTTTCGCGGCGTTGATTTTTTCGTGGAGGTGTTGGCGGCGTTCTTTTTTGACGCGGAAGGGGTGGACTTGTTTCAGCGGGTCGCGGGCGAAGGCGACGAGGGCTCGGCAGTCTTCGCAGGTGCAGGAGATTTGGGCGTCTTGCATCCAGTCCGTAGGCGCGGCTGGCGCGGTTTCGCTGCGGCGGAGGTAGTGGTTTGCGGCGTGCGTCCAGAGTCGTGCGAGCTGGGGATGCGCTGCCCACTCGGGCTCGGCTTTGCACATTTCCAAGGCGGGAAGCAGCACGCTTTCGATGGGGAAGACGGTCCCGTTTTGGATGATTGCGCTCACGGCATCCGGGAGCAGCGGGTCGCCGAATGGACGCAGCGCGGTGAGGAAGTTCGCGCATTGTTTTGCGGTGACGATGGTGCCTTCGGCTTCGGCGGCGCGGAGGTCGTCGGCATACTTTTTGACCGTTTCCACGAAACCCGAATAGCTGCTGAAGTATGCACGCTCTTGCTTCGGCGTATCTTGCTGCCGCGCTTGCGGGAGGTGTGCGATGAGTTCCGCTGCGACTGTGTAAAGTTGCGCTTCGTTCAGCGGTTTGCGGTTTGTGAGTCGCAGCCAGAGGTCCATGCACTGCGCAGGCCGCACTTTGGTGTGCGCGCACAACTCGCGCATGAGCGGCGTGGCGCGTTCGCCGCCGAGCATTGTTGCACACGCGGCGAACTGTTCGTTTTGTTTGCCGTCGTATTGCGGGAGGATGATTGGCGCAAAAATCTGCTCGAATAATCGCGGCTCGTTGGCTGCCACGAGATGCGTGAGCAGCGTGCAGAGTTGCTTGCTCTGTTCGTAGTGATTGCTCCATCGCTTGATGGTGGAGCGAAGCAGCCCTTCGATGCCGGAGATGGCTGCGGAGCGTTTCGCGTTGTCGCGGCTCTCGGTGGCGAGTTGGCCGATTCGGGCGATGGTGGCGTCCATCCCACCGGCGAGGCAGACGTCGTTGAATCGGGTGTTTGGCCAGACGACCAATGCGGCTCGTAGATACGTGCGCTCGAAGTCTGCGCCTGCGTTGCCGGTGGCTTCGGAAAAGTGGATTTCGTCTGGCTCTTCGTCGTCGAGCGCACCGACGGGGATGAGTTCATCGTCCGCGAGTGGGAGCTTGCCAAAGTCCGCTGGCGCGTCGTTTGGCGCTCGCCATTGCGCGATGTATTTTGCGCCGTCGCAGACTTCGCCGACTTCGTATTCGTCCTCCTCCTCATCATCGTAGCGCCCGCGTCCATAGTAGCCATCGCCCGTGTATTCAGCCCAGCCGGATTCTTCGATGTGAACGAGCCCGAGATGCAGCGCACAATCCGCCTGCGCCGCAGCTTCGCGGAGGACGCCAGCCAGCGCGGAGTCGCCATTTTTTAGCGCGGCAAATGCAAGCCCCGCTTCGGTATATTGATGCTCCAAAAGATACACGCACTTCGCAGGCATCTGCGGCTGCGAGGCCCATGAACGCAGGGACTTTGCGATGGTCGCGACGGCTTCGCGGTGGTCAGGCGCGGTGAGCTTGTCGGATTTCGCAGCCCGCTGAATGAGGTTGTAGATGAGGCAAACGCGGTAGCCGCTCGCGATGGGGAGAACCTCATGCTCGCAGTCCGCGTAGAACCCGGCGTAGCGCACTTCGCTCGGCTCCGTGACGCGCAGCTCGTGCCGCACTTCGCGTCCCGCGTGCCGGATAATAAGCGTCCCGCCCTCGTGCTCGGACGGCAGCGAGACGACCAGCGTTCCAAACATCCCGCCCGTCTTTTCCGAGTCGCGATGGGAGACAAAAAACGCGCCTTCATCATACACGAGCAGCTTGTAAAACTCCGCTTCCACGCTTGCATCGCCGCAGCCCATCTCGTCCGCCACATCCTGCACGATGTCTGCAAAAGCAACCGTCCACCCTTTCCCGGAGATCGAGAGTTTCTCCGGCGGGATTTGCCACACTTTGCGCACCGTTTCATCCACGAGCGTCTTGTCGCCCCGCCCATACGGAGCGCGTTCCGCAGCCGCCGCGATGATCGCTTTTGCCTGCGCGGGCGGGACGGGAAAAGAGAGCGTGCCCACGCCTTCGACGACGATCTTCGGCATCGCCGTCTCCACCGCGCCCGCCGAGTAAAAATCGCCGGGCCGCTTGACGCTGAAGAGCAGCGATTCGAGTTCGCTGAATGACTTGCTGTAGGTGACTTGAATCGGTGTATCGGCCATGCGCGACGCTCTACCTAATCGCGCCCACGCTGGCCATCGCGGAGTGCAGCGTATTACCTTTCATACGTTTGCTGTATTACTTTTACGACTTGCTGCTGCGTGCATCGTGCGACTCTCGGAACTTCACGAGCAATGCACGGTTTGGACGATTGATTCGGACTTCACGGTGTATCGTCGGCACGGTAGGCGTCCGATTCCTTTGCTGATCCCGGCCTCACGGGATTAAAGAGCAACTTTTTCACTTCCCCGCATCCGTCCTCACGCGGAGGAATGATGGGAAGCGGGGGAGGCCTTTTTCGGTAAGACCACGGTGGCGGTAGGTGATGGTGGTGCCGATTTTTGGCGGGGTTTCGCGTTGGGCGTCGGTGAGGCCGGCTCCGATGGAGAATTCGCGGCCATCGGGGGTGCGGACTCGGAGGGAACCGAGTTTGCCGGTGTATTTTCCTTTGCCGGGAAGGTGGGCGATGACGGTGGCTTCGGCGTCGTCGTGGGGCTTCACTTTGAGCAAAGTGGGCGAGCGTCCGGGTTCGTAGGTGGACTCGGGTTTGCGGAGCATGAGTCCTTCGCCGCCGAGTGCTACGATGCGGTCGCGCTCGGCGATGAGGTGGGCGGCGCTTTTGCAAAGTTCCTGCGGCACGGGTTTGGCGTGGGCGTTTTTTTCGGGGAGCGCTTCTTTCACAAAACGGGCGCGTTCCTCGAATGTGCCCTGCGCTTTCGGGGCGTCGAAGACCATGAAGCGCACTTGTTTCCAGCGGTCGTCGGGCGTTTGCGTGAGGACGGTGGAAGTCGTTTCTTCAAACTTCCCGCGCCCGATCCAAAGCTCGCCGTCGAGCGGGATGTCGGCGGGGAGTTCTGCGAGAAAATAGTCCGGCGCGGAGATGGGGTTGCCGTTGCGGGTCCAGAGTTTTTTCCCATCCCAGAAGCCACGGATGCCGTCGTATTTTTCGCTGATCCACCAGCCGGTCGGGTCGGTGGCTGGCGTCCAGACATTCGCGAGAAGCAGCGGCGGCGTGTCTTTGTTTTGCGCGGCTGCTTGGTGGGTGAAAGTGAACGCAGCGAGGAGGGCGGCGATGAAGATTTGGAGGAAACGCGGGTTCATTTTGAGTTCGAGGGTGCCGACTTCACCGGCTGAAATTTGAAGCGCTCGTCGTAGCGACCTTTGGCGTGGGTGCGACAGCATTTCAGACAGGCAGAGGGTTTGCGGATGGGTTTTACGCGGGCGAGTTGCTGGCCGCAGGCGGGGCATTGGTATAAGTATCGTGGCGTGGCGGTGCGGCGTGGGAGTGGGAGGTCGTGCGTGCGTTTTTCGTCGCGAAGGCCGAGGTCGCGGCAGGCTTTGCGCCATTCGGGGCCGTGGGGCTGGATGCGGCGTTTTCCGGCGCGTTCCTGCGCGAGTAAATGGGCGAGTTCGTGGCGCAGCGTGCGGTCAATTTCCTCGGCACCAAATTGCGCAAGGCGAGGATTCAGCGTGACGAGCGATTTATACCAGTAGGCCATGCCAGCGGTGCTGCGCATACGCGGGTTCCAGCGCACATCTACGCGGCCAGTGAGGTGTGTGGAGCCTGCGGCGAGTAGTAAAAGGCGGGCCTGGTGGAGTAGCTCGGATTCTTTGGGGAGATTGGGGCCGGGCGGATTTACGCGGATGTCAAAACGGCGCTCGCGCTGCGCTGGAGCTGGCTTGGGCGCAGGCTTTGCAGGCTCCGCTGGCTTTGGAGTGGATGAGAAAAGCCGCTTTATGAAATCAAATTCCATGTGCGCGGAAGGTGGGATTTCGCGGTTCATTTCGCAAGCTGGGAAAAATGGCGAGACATCCGGGGATACCCTCATTTTCGTCGTGTCGAAAAACGTCCACAGCCCGCTGAAATGGCGTTTTTTATACAGCACTCGAAATCTACGAAGTGCGCAGAAATAACTATTTTCCTCTGTAAAAATGAGAGTGGCACGTCGCTGGCATGACCGTTGCTAAGGGCGGCGTGTCGAAACGACGGTCAGCTTTGCGATATGACGCCACACGATGTGGCTAAAATCGAACAGCGATGGCCGGCGAGCTGGCAAAAAACCAAAAACCTACATCAGCAAACGAATGAAACTAATCCGAACCGTAACAAACCTCGCCGTGGCAGCCGCCATGTTGCTGGGATTTGGCACCGCATCTGTCACCGCGCAGGATGCAGCGCCCACCACTCCACCCGCGGCAACCGCAGCGCCAGCAGCCGAAGCTCCAAAAGCTGAGGAGCCAAAGGCGGAGGAAAAACCCGCAGCAACCATCAGCGATGATGTCGCCGCGTATTTTAACAACGTCGCTCCCGCTGGCCCGCTCGTGGGCATCGCTGGTCCCGGACATAACGGCTTCCTTATGGTTTGCGCCGCGCTGGTGCTCTTTATGACGCTGCCCGGTCTGGCTCTTTTCTACGGCGGTCTGGTGCGGAAAAAGAACGTCCTCAGCGTTCTCGCACAGTGCCTTGGATGCGCCTGTTTGGTCACCGTGTTGTGGTTCGCCGTGGGTTACACGCTCGTCTTCGGCGAGCATCCCGCAGAGGGCGCACCTTGGTACGCGCCTTACATTGGCAGCATGAAATACATGTTCTTGGACGGCGTCGGCGGTGCTCCGAACATCAGCTACACCGGTTGGCCATCACAAGCGACGTTCTCCATGTATCAGCTCATGTTCGCGATCATCACACCTGCGCTCATCGTAGGTGCCATCGCCGAGCGCATGAAGTTTACAGCAATCATGGCCTTCGTCGGCATCTGGATGTTCCTCGTTTACTTCCCGCTCGCCCACATGGTCTGGGGCTTCGACGGCAAGTTCAACGGCGTCTGGAACGGCGGCGCAAGCGTGCCTGCCATTGACTTCGCGGGCGGTACAGTCGTCCACATGAGTTCCGGTTGGAGTGCGCTCGTGCTCTGCATCATCCTCGGAAAGCGCAGCGGCTTTGGAAAAGAAAAGATGTCTCCGCACAGCATGGTGCTCTGCATGGTCGGCACCGGGATGCTCTGGGTCGGCTGGTATGGCTTCAACGCCGGTAGTGCTCTCGCCGCCGACGGTATCGCCAGCATGGCATTCCTGACCACCACGCTCGCCGCTGCAACAGGCGGACTTGTGTGGGCCATCGTGGAAGGTCTCCACCGTGGCAAGATGAGCGTCCTCGGCTTCTGCTCGGGCATCGTCGCCGGCCTCGTAGTCATCACGCCCGCAGCGGGCTTTGTGACTGCAAAAGGCGCGATGTTGATCGGACTGGCTGCCGGTGTGATTCCTTACGTCTTCGTTGCAGTTTTGAAGGCGAAGTTTGGCTACGATGACGCGCTCGATACCTTCGGCATCCACGGCATCGGCGGCACCCTCGGTGCCATCATGACGGGCCTGCTCGCCACCAGCGACGTGAACGCAAACCTCGTCAGCGAGACCTACGCAAAGGTCAACAAACTTGCCACAGAAGTGGACGGCAAACTCGTCCTCGACAGCGGCAAGCTACTTGGCAGCCAGCTCTACGCTTGCGCGTTCACCATTATATTGTCGGTCGTAGCCACTGCGATCATCGCCTTTATCATCAAAGCCGTCATCGGCCTCCGTCCTAGCGCGGAAGACGAAGTCGCCGGTCTGGATATTACCGACCACGGCGAGGAGGGCTACGAGCACTAAAAACCTCATGTAGGGGGGAAATCCAACTCGGGCGGAGTGGTCTAAAGGACGCCCGGGTTGGAATCCTCCAACCAAGCGAAAAATACATAACGCAAAACACCCATGAAAAAAATCGAAGCAATCATCAAACCCTTCAAATTGGAGGAAGTAAAAGACGCCCTCGCCGCCATCGGCATCGAAGGCATGACAGTCACCGAAGTCAAAGGATTCGGACGCCAGAAAGGCCACAC
>JANMLS010000310.1:0-22154 GCA_031372675.1 Verrucomicrobiaceae bacterium | reverse complement strand
AGCTCATAAGAGTCATCTTGGGACACCTTGAACTAGGAAAAATAGCCTGCGGCCCATCGTTTCCACGCTCACTTTCTCATTGTTCCCCCGCCCTGCTTCGAGTCATCACAGAACCATGACGCAGACTGATTCGCACCTGATGATTCCCTCACTTTCCGCAGTAGCCAACCTCACGCTGCGCACACTCGCATAATGCGCAGCCTGCGTCTCGAAATGCTGCAAGTTGCAAGGCTCGCGCCAAAGATGCTCGGCGACTCTGCCGGGCTGGTGCGCGAGTTTTTGCTGCGCCAGTTTTGCACTTCCGGCGGTGCTGTGGATCGTGGCGGAAAAGCGGACCTTTACTACACCATCTTCGCGCTCGCGGGGCTGGATGCGCTTCAGGCTTCCTCGCCATCGCAGCGCGACTGGCTTGCCACCTTCGGCGACGGCGCGGGGCTGGACTTCATCCACCTCGGCGCACTGGCCCGCTGCCGTGCAGCCACAGGACTCGATGCCTCGGCGGTGCTTCCGCACATCGAAAATTTTCGCACGCCGGATGGCGGCTATCACGAGACTCGCGGCGCAAGCTACGGCCACGCTTACGGCTGCTTTGTCGCGCTCGGCGCATATCAGGATGCGGCTACGGAAATCCCCAATCCACTCCGCATGGTCCAGTGCCTCAAGTTCCTCGAAACACCGGATGGCGCGTGGGGAAATGTTCGCGGCATGAAAAAAGGAACCGTGCCCGCGACTGCTGCGGCAATCACGCTCCTGCATCAACTTGATGTTCCCATAAATCAGAACGCCGCCGACTGGCTGCTCGACCAAATGCACCCGGAAGGCGGATGGTTCGCTGTGCCCGGCGCACCAATTCCAGACCTCCTCTCCACGGCGACCGCGCTGCACGCGCTGGCCTGCATGGAGCGACCACTCGACGAAACGCAACGTGAGCGATGCCTGGATTTTGTAGATACTCTGTGGAGCGCAGAAGGCGGCTTCCACGGCCACTGGGCCGACGATGCGCTCGATGCAGAATACACATTCTACGGCCTGCTCGCACTCGGACATCTCGCGGTTTAGTGCTCTGCTTAAAATGAGCCGGGCGCTGCGCAGAATAAATCCACACAGCACCCAGTCATTTTCTTACCCGGAAATTGAATCCGCTATTCGGCTTTTTTCTCCTCCGCATCCGCGCCCTTCTCAATCGGCGCGTCCTTCTTTTTTTCCTTACCAAAGAGTTCGCGCATCTCTTTCGATTCTTTCAGAACTTCTTTCATCGCGCCCTTTGTCGCTCCTTTGATCGTGCTCATGACCGACTCGATCTGCTCCTTGGAAATGCCTGATTTCTCCAGCATCTTCCGAGTGGATTCCATATCGTCGTCGAAGGAAAATAACTTTTCCCCATCGGGTCCGATCACGACTCCCTTTCGCTGAAAAACTCCTCCCGGCATCTTGTTTTTGATGTCATTAAGCCGCTGCTGCAACGCATCGCCACGCATTCCAGCGAGGCCAGAAATTGTGCGCTCGATTGCCCGCTGTTCGGTTTCCCCCAGCACGACTTTGATTTCCTTCTGCTCACCTTTGCGGAGCAGCGTCAGCTTCACTTCTTCACCTGGTTTCTTCATCTTCACCAGCGAACGCAACTGCTCAGGCTCGACGAGAATTTGGTCATCCAGCTTGGTGAGAATATCGTGCTCATGTACTCCCGCTTTCGCAGCAGGACTGTCCTCGGCGACGTGGTTCACCTTGATTCCTTCGCCATCTTTCAACGGCAGATGCGCCCGGATGTCATCCGAAACAGGCCCCGGCGCGATGCCGATGTAAGTCACCTTCTCCGCCTTGTCGTTACTCGTGATGACCTTGCCATCACGCGCCTCGATTCGAGTCCCGCCGTCGCCGAGTTGGTATGTCTTGGTTTCCTTTTTTCCATTCACATCAATCGTGATGGTGGCGGTGCCATCCACATTGCTGACGATGGACGATGATGATTGTGATTTTTGTTCAGCGAAGACCGGAAGCGCAATGAGCGCAGCAATTGCACAACTCAGTATGATTTTTTTCATGTTTTTGTTTTTTGGTTTTGTTTTTCCGGGTCAGTAAATTTCCAGCTCTACGGGCACGATGTGGCGGCGCGTCGTTTCCACGCGCACAGCAGGCGCATTGGCTCCGGGGACAATCGTCTCAGACTCCACCCACTGATATTCCATCACCTGATACGGCTGCCGGTTCGGTCCCACAATGACGCCCATTTCGCGGGCCTTCAGCATATTGTCCTGAACAAGCACTGGCATCGTCTTCGTCACAGCGGGCGCGGGTGAAATGTCCGCTGTCTGCGGTTTCGCATCCGGTGCCGAATCCAGCACTTTCACCGTGAGAAATGCGACGCCAGCCACCGCTCCGACGGGCGCAAACCAGCGCAGGAAGCCAGTCGCCCAGCGACTCCGCGCCGGTGCGATAGTGGCCCGCGCAGCGGTGAGACGCGCCATCAAGTCATTGCTCATTTGCGCCGGGCGCATCCGCTCCAGCAGGGTTTCGAGAGAGTCTTTTTCTTCGTTCATAACAGCACTCCTTTCAAATTTTCGCGCAGTTCCTCAATCGCGTAGCGGTAGCGCGAAGCCGCTGTATTGAGCGGGATTCCCAGCGTCTCGGCGATCTGCTGAAACGTCTGTCCGCCCCAGATTTTCAAAATGACGACGTCGCGATAGATGGGTGTGATTTCTTTCACGGCTTCCTCCAGCAAGCGTTGCGTTTCGCGCTGCTCGATGTCCGGCGCAAACCACGGCTCGGCGGGGCCGCTGGCTTCCTCGCGCAGACCGCGACGGTCGGAGCTTCGGGCGAGATCAATGGCGCGGCGGCGGATGGTGGAAAAGACGAGCGCATCGTCGGGCATCCGCCCAACACGTCGCCAGGATTCCACGAGGGCATCCTGGAGAATGTCCTCCGCATCGGATTCCGTGCGGGTCTGCTGCCGGGCAAAAAGGAGAAAGCGCGGACCATTGTCGCGCAGCCAGCTTCTCCATTCATCGGGCGTCGGTTCGTTTGGCATAAGTTTGGAAACATCTTTGTCTGCCCAAGGAGCGAAACTGCTCAATTTTTTTGTCTGAAATTTCCGGCACTTCGCTACACGGGAGACATGAAAGACGAAAACATCATGGTCGTGCGCCGCGCACTGATCGAGCAAATCGGCATGTTCCAAGGACTCTGCCTCGACGTGGACCGCTATCTCCCAGCCATCCTTGCGCGGGAAAATAATTTCTTCACCCCACGCCAACCAGCGGAGACGAATCCCGATTTGAAACAGATCATCCCCTACGTGCTCATCGTCGCGGGCGACTCAGTTTTCCACTACGTGCGCGGCAAAAAATCCGGCGAGCAACGGCTCGTAGCCAAAGGCAGCGTGGGCATCGGCGGGCACATGAACGACTGCGACGAGGGACTTTTTTCACTCGACCGCGACGCCTACAACGCCGCCGTCCAGCGCGAGGTCGCCGAGGAAATGTTCGTCGAAGCACCTTACACAAACCACATCGTCGCGCTGCTCAACGACGACTCCAACGAAGTCGGAAAAGTCCACCTCGGCGTCGTCCACATCTTCCGAATGCAGGAGCCAAATGCGCGGAAGCGCGAGAGCGTCATCACCGAAGCCGGCTTCGTCCCCATCGCCGAACTCCGCAAACGCGAAGACGCACTAGAATCGTGGAGCCAGATTTGCATCGATCAAATTGACCAACTCCTCGCGCTCGCAAAATAGCCCCGTCACGCCGTGACCGGGTGTGCGGAAAATCAGCGCAGCCGCACCGCCACGCCTTTTTCAGCGAGGAAGCGTTTCACATCCGCCACGGTGTATTCGCCAAAATGGAAGATGCTCGCGGCGAGCACGGCGTCCGCTTTTCCCTCGTTCAAAACATCCGCCATGTGTTGCAGATTCCCCGCGCCGCCG
This sequence comes from Verrucomicrobiaceae bacterium, assembly GCA_031372675.1. Taxonomy (GTDB): domain Bacteria; phylum Verrucomicrobiota; class Verrucomicrobiia; order Chthoniobacterales; family Chthoniobacteraceae; genus SXWH01. The sequence continues at coordinate 18,235 of JANMLS010000310.1, read as the reverse complement.
CTGGCGACAACAGGCACGCCCACGGCCTCGCTCACACGGCGTGTGATGGTCAAGTCGTAGCCCGCTTTAGTGCCATCGGCATCAATCGAGTTCAGCACGATCTCGCCCGCGCCGCGTCGCACGGCTTCCTCTGCCCACTCGACGGCGTGCCATTCCGTTTCCTCGCGTCCGCCTTTCACAAAGACCTTCCACACATCCGGCGCGGTGCGTTTGCAATCAATCGAAACCACGATGCACTGACTCCCGAATTTCTCCGCGCCTGCCGTGATCAGCTCCGGCGTGGCGATGGCGCTGGAGTTGATGCTCACTTTATCCGCGCCCGCTTTGAGCATCGCGCTCATGTCCTCCACCGCCCGGATTCCGCCGCCCACCGTCAGCGGCATAAAGCAGCACGCTGCCGTGCGCTCGATCACATCCACCATTGTTGCGCGGCCATGTGCGCTCGCCGTGATGTCGAAGAAAACCATCTCATCCGCGCCCTGCTCATTGTAGCGCTGCGCGAGTTCCACCGGGTCGCCGACATTGCGCAGACCGCCCGATTCCGCACGGCCAAACTGCACGCCACGGGTGACTTTCCCATCGTGGACATCGAGGCAAGGAATAACGCGCTTAGTAAGCATCGCGACGCCTCTACCGTGCAGGCGCGGAAAATGGAATGACGAATGAAAAAAGTCGTAATCATCGTTGAGACTGTGCCGCGTCGCCTGCGAAAGTAGTCAGCGACTTTAGTCGGGACGACGTATCGGGCAAAGTGCGCACTGCGACTCACAAGCGATGTCGTTTTGCGAAGCGTGCCCGGCTTCTCTTTTCGGTAGCCTTGCCGACTAAAGTCGCTGACTACTTTCGCAAGCGGCAATGCTCACTACTTGGATTATTTCGGCGCAAACTGGATCATCTCGCCGAGCCGCTTGGAAAGCTCCTCCTGTCCTTCCTTCACGTCGTTTAATCCTCGCAGCGTGTCGTCGAGGCGTGCGGCGAGGTCGGCGCGTTTGTCGGCGTCGCTCACCACGCGGGCTTGGTAATGCTCGGCGAGCAGCACTTTTCCGGGGCCGGTGACGGTGTTGATGTCTTCGGCTTCGAGCCAGTAATCAATGATGTCGCCTTCGTTCACGCCGAGGCGCTCGATCTGCCACTCGAAGCGGCGCGTGAGCAGCTTGGGCGACTCGCCATCGAGATTCAGCTCCACGGTTTTGTGCGGCTTTCCCTCGCTCCAATTCACGGCGAAATGAAGGCGCACTTTACTGATGCCGTAGTCATCTTTTGCCTCAAAAGAAATGAGCAGCGTGGCCGCGCGGGTGACGAGTTCTTCGCGACGCTCCGGCCATAAAATGCGGATCGCGGGCGGCTCGTCGGGCATCACTTCGAGACGGTAAATCGTGGTGGCCTTGCTCTCCACGCCTTCTTCGTCCACGAGGTGAAACGCAATGCCCGTAGCCTCCTGCGAGGGCAACTCGGCGGTGACTTCCCAATCCGCCATCGCTGCGATCTTCGGGGATTCCGCAGTGGAGATTACAGGCTTCAGCAAAGCATCGCGAACGATGGTCTTCCGGTCTGCGGCGAGGAACCGCATCGTCGCCGAACGTAGGCTGGATGATGCTTTCAGGCGGATGCTTAGTTTAGAGCCAGCGAGGATTTTCAAATCGCCCATCGGTCTTAGTTTGGGCGGTAGCTGCGTGTAGGCGGGCCAGATTTGCGTGGCATCCACTTTCGCGACGGTCGGGCGCGGGCGGACTTTGATTCGCGCAGACGCGGTGCGGTTGTCGCCGAGTTCGATGGTGTAATCAAACGTCTCCTGCACGGACTGGAGCAACCGCACGAAGTTCTTCGGATTTGCCGCTGTGGGATCGAGGACGAACTCCTGCTTCCGCCCGGAAGCTGTGGTGATGCGCAGTTTCCCCGTCGCCGGAATGATACCAGAAGCCGCTGCTTCGATACGAAGATCATCGCCCATCGCGATGACGAGATTCCCCGTTCCGTTCGCGATCTGCGTTTTGCGCGGGACTTGCACATTCATCAAAATTGCACGCTGAAAAAGCGGCAGCACGTCGGCGCCAGCAAGCACGCAAGCGGTGCCACCGAGGAGCAGGAGCAAGAGCGAGACTTTCATCCAGCGTGCGAACCGCTCGCGGTGCGGGACTTCGTGCAGAGCTGCGCGGCTGGCGATGTCCGCAGTTTCACCCAGCAGCGCGGAAACGAGCGTGGTTCCTTCCGTTTGGGAAAGCTGCACGCTGGCGATGAAGCGACTGCGAAACTCCGGCAGCGCCTTTTCGATTCGTAGCGCGACCGCTTCATCGCTGGGCTGGTGAAACCATTCGCGAACTCCAAACCGCCACGCAACGAATGCCGCGCCGCCCACTCCACCGAGCAAAAGCGCAGCACGCGCCGCCCACGGCAGCTCCATCATCCAGTCGAGCGGCATCGCGATTGCGAGCCACCCGATGAGAATAGGAACCGCCATGAAAACGCCGGTCAGAAACGCTGTGCGCGCCAGCGCGGAGCGGACACGCGCAAGATGCCCGGCAAGAGCCGGTGAGCGTTCGCGGAGCAAATTGCGTTGTGCGGTGGATTCCACAGCGCAGTGTCTTCACGGTCTGGAGAGATGAATCAAGCCGTCGCTGGCTTGCGGCAGCAATTTCTCGCGATGAAACGAGCGCGATCAAAACCGCGCCCAAATGCGCTTGCGAAAGTAGTCAGCGGCTTCAGCCGTCGAGCCTCAGTGCTTCGGGACGGGTTATATTTTAGGCGGACACTCGCAGGCAAACAGCCCGTCCACGCAATAGCTGCGTTTTGACGGCTGAAGCCGCTGACTACTTTCGCAAGCGGCTTCGCTTGATCTCTCGGATGTTCGCGGCCCAATGGTTGAAGTTACTGCTTCTCCTGCTCAATGCGCGGGAAGAGCGGCACCGGTTGCCCGAGCTGGTGGCCGTCGGGAAGTCCGCCCCACTTGGCTGCTTCGAGCGTCATTGGGCCGTTCCAATTCAACTGCGCAAAAATCCCCGCCGCTGCTTTTGGCAGCACGGGCGAGATGAGGATGGCGATGATGCGGAGGGATTCGGCGAGGTGGTAGAGGACGGCGTCGAGTTGCTCGGCTTGCGCGGGGTCTTTGGCGAGTTTCCACGGCGCGGATTGTTCAATGGCGTTGTTGCAGAGTCCCGAAAGAACGAAAGTGTAGCTCATTGCTTCATTAACGGCGTGCACTGCCATTACGCGCCGATATTCCCCTTGTCCGCCGGAGATACTTACAAGTTGCCGACGTAGCTCCTTAAGTAAATCGCTGTCTCCTTCTGGTGAAGGAATGTGTTTCGTTAAATCAATAAACCCTTGTGTGATTGCCTGTTTTTCTGGGTTTGTTTCGTTCTCGTATTTCTGAACCAGAGGGTTTTCCAACGAAGTGAATCTAACTTTCCCCTCCCGATACTTCGCCGCCATATTCAGCGTCCGATTCAGCAAGTTCCCCAGCGAGTTTGCGAGGTCCACGTTGTATTTTTGAATGAGTCGCTCCTCGCTGAAATCCGCATCACGACCTGTGGCGATGTCGCTCATCAAATAGTAGCGCACGGCTTCTGCGCCGTATTTGTCGGCGAGGGCGTCGGGGTCCACGATGTTGCCGAGGCTTTTGCTCATCTTCGCTCCGGCGATGTTCCACCAACCGTGGACGAGGAGCGTGGGCATTTCGTTGTCCGAGAAGCCGAGCGCTTTGAGCATGATGAGCCAATAGACGCCGTGCGCGGGGATGAGGATGTCTTTGCCGATGACGTGCAGCGCGGGCCACCACTGGCTGAAAGTTGAGGGTTGAGAGTTGAGAGTTGAGAGATGGTGAGCGTCGTGGCCGGGGGCGAAGGTGATGTAGTTCACCAGCGCGTCGAACCACACGTAGGTGACGAAGCCTGCGCCGAAGCTCTCTGGAAATGGGATGCCCCATTTTAGGCGCGATGCGGGGCGCGAGATGCAGAGGTCGCCTTCGAGTTTGGCGACGGCGTTGCGCAACTCGGAGACTCGGAAATCGGGGACGACGATGGGGTTTCCGGCGGCGGTGCGTGCGTCAATGAGGTCGAGCAGCCACTGCTTTGGATCGAAGCCGAGGTCTTCGTGCGCGGTGAGTCGGAAGTAGAAGTTCTCCTCCTCGCGCTCCTCGACTGGCTGCCATTCCGCGCCAAACTCTCCGTCTGCGCCGCGCTCTTTGTCGGTGAGGAATTGCTCCTGCCGCACGCTGTAAAAACCGCGCTGTTTCTTTTTGTAAATCCAGCGGCTGCGGTCGGTGCCGGGCACTTTGTCGTCCCAAAGCATCTGCAAATTTGTGCGCACGCATTCCTTGTGTTTCACGTCGGTCGTCGCGGCCCATTCGTCGTAGCGCACGTCAAGTTTTCCCCAAAGTGCGCGGAATTTCGCCGTGATGCCGTCCACATATTGCTGCGGCTCGATGCCTGCTTTCTCCGCGCTCTGCTGCACTTTCTGCCCGTGCTGGTCCACGCCGGTGAGGTAGAAAACTTCGTCGCCCTTCATCCTGTGGTAGCGGGCGAGCACGTCGGCGAGCACCTTCTCGTAAGCGTGACCGATGTGCGGTGCGCCGTTGGTGTAATCAATCGCGGTGGTAATAAAAAAGGGCTTTGCCATGAAAACAACGATGCCGGACAGCGGCCCTCGCATTCAACACTCAACTGTATGTCTGCTTCGGGAGAGTGCGCGAAAAGTAGCCCGTGAGTCCCTTCGCGGCCTCACGACTCCCGCGAAGCGGCGCTTTTTTTATTTGTCGCTTCGCGAGTAGCATTCGACCGCGAAGGGACTCGCGGGCTACTTTTCGTTTTGGGCTACTTTTTGCCGGGTGTCTGCGCGGCGGCGTCCACAAGGCGGCGGATGAGGTCTTCCCAAGTCAGTCTTCCGACGGGGCCGTTTGCGCCACGGACAACGGCGACGGTCGTGCGTGCGGCGCGGAGTTTAGTGAGGACGCTGTAAGCCGGTTCGTTCATGCCGACCATCACTACGCGGCGCGTGTAGGCGCTCACGTCCACATCGCGGCGTCCGGCGAGCAGGACTTCAAACGCGCTGACCACGCCGATGATTTGTCCGTTGTCGTCGGCGACGAGCCAGCGGTCCTGATGCTTCTCTGCGCTGCGGCGGAGTAGTTCGGAAATGGGCGTGTCTGTCTTGATCGTGCGGTTTGGGTCTATGGAAATCATCACGTCTTTTGCCGTCTCGCTGCGGAAGTCCACGACGTTGGAAATCAGCTCGCTCTCGTCCTTGGTGATTGCGCCGGATTTCTCGCCTTCCTCGGCGAAATACTTGAAGTCCTCCCGCGCAAGATAGAGCCGCTGGTGCATCCCGGCCTCGCTGCCGCCAAACAGCCTCTGCACAGCCTCGCCGACGAAGTGCAGCGGCGAGAGCAGCGCACTCGCGATGCGCAGCGGCTCGGCGAGCGCAGCTAGTGCGCGGTAGGGAAAGCGGCGGAAAAGCGACTTCGGAATCAGCTCCAGTCCGACAAGGAAAACGACGAGGTAAATGCCGAGTCCCATCCAATATCCACGATGCCCGAAGTGCGCTACGAGTTCGCGCGTGATGAGGATGAGCGCGGAGATATTCGTGAAGTTCGTGACGAGCAAAACCGTGACCAGCAGACGGTCGGGGCGTGCGATAAGCCGCTCCAGTTTCAGCGCAGCGGGGTCGCGTTTCTTTGCTTCGTGAGCGAGTCGCACGCGGTTCACGGAAAAGATTCCCGCTTCGATTCCGCTGAAGACAAATGAGATCAGCAAGCAGACGATAATGATGGTCCAAATCATTCCGCCACCTCCTCAAATGCCATGAGTTGCAGCTCTTCGATGCGCTTCTTCGAGACTCGGCGGATGAGCACTTTGATTCCCGCAAGTTTGATTTCCTGTCCCTGCTTCGGCAGGTGGCCGAGGTGGTGGAAAATCAGACCGCCAATCGTGTCCACACCTTCTTCCGCGAACTCCACTCCGAGTTCCTCCGTGATGTCTTCCAGCCGCGCATTGCCGTTTGCGATGAGCACGCCTTCGCCGATGCTTTCGAGGTAAAGTTTTGCATCCGAATTTGGCACCGCGTCGCTGATGATTTCCTCCACTAAATCCGACATCGTGATGACTCCCTCCACGCCGCCATGCTCGTCCACCACGACGGCGGCGTTCTGCGGATGCTTCAGGAAATTATTGAGCAGCGTCACCGCTTTCATCGTGTCCGGGATGAACGATGGCACGTCGAGGCACTCGGTGTAATGCACGGATGTGTCGCGCAGAAACGCCGCCACATCCAGCACACCCTCGATGTCATCGGGCGTCTCGCCGTACACGGGCACGCGGTGAAAGCGATGCTTCCGCAACATGGCGATGGCTTCCTCATTGGTGAGGTCGTCGGGCAGCGTGAACATATCTACACGCGGCGTCATGCAGTCGTGCGCGGTCTTGTCGCCGAGTTTGATGATTTCGGAAATCATCTCGCTCTCCGTCTCGTGCAGCGCGCCTTGTTCGGAGCTGAGTTCCACGAGCGTATCAATTTCCTCCTCCGAGATGTGACGCTGCTTTTTCAGCGCAGCAGGCAGCACCACTTCTGCAAATCGCTCGGCAAAGTTTTGCAAAAGTCGCGCGATGGGATCGAGCAGCGGAGTGAGCATCGCAAACACGGGCACGCCCAGTTTTGCCACGCGCACCGGAATGCCCAGCGCGAACAGCTTTGGCAGCAAGTCGCAGATGAAAACGATGAGCGCGAGAAGGATGAGCGCGAGCGCCCAAGACGGGAGATCGAAATGGCTCTGCGACTGGATGAGCGCCAGCGCACCCACGAGCAGCGGCGCATTTACCAACGCATCCGCGAGCAGGATCGTGCTGAGGAGACGGCGGGGATTTTCCAGCATCGCCGCGAGCCGCGCACCGAAGCGCGTGCCGCCTTCTTTCAGCGCATCGAGATGCTGCGGCTGGATGGCGAAGAGCGCCGTCTCCACTGCGGAGATAAATGCCGACGCCACGGCGAGGAACACCAGCACGATAAGAAGGAGCGTTTCTGGCTGCATCACAGCGGAGCGGAGTCGCGGCGTTGCGCCCGACGCCGGAAAGTTTTGATGGTTATCTGTATTGGCCAGAGGCCGCGCTTGTCTTGCACTTCGCGGCGGAAGATAGTCGCCGCCGGATTTCCCGCGATGAAAAAAAGCGAACGTATTCAGACCATGCTGGCGGACTTCCCGTGCGATGAAACGGACTTGCATCCGTGCTACACGGGCTGGTTCCGCATGTTCAATGCCGGTCAGTATTACGAAGCCCACGATGTGCTGGAGCAACTCTGGCTGCGCACGCCGGGAGCGGACCACCTTTTTTTCAAGAGCCTCATCCAGCTCGCGGGCGCTTTCGTCCATCTGCAAAAACAGCACCTCCGCCCGTGGCACGCGAAGGACGGGCGCAGACTCCGCCCGGCAGCGCGACTCTTCGCGCTCGCGGAGCAAAATCTCTCGCCCTACGGCCCGCGCCACCTGCGCCTCGATGTCGCCGGGGTTTGTCTGCTGGCGCAAAAATGGCGTGCTGCGCTTGAGCGCGAATCCTTCGCCGTAAATCCGTGGCAGCCCGACTCGCTTCCCGCCATTTCCCTTGCTCATGGAGGCTGATGTCGTCGTCGTCGGAGCGGGCGGCGCAGGGCTGATGTGTGCAGCAACTGCGGGATTTCGCGGGCGCAAAGTCATCGTGCTGGAGCACAGCGAGCGCGTCGGAAAAAAGATCGCAATCAGCGGCGGCGGGCGGTGCAATTTCACGAACCTCCGCGCCACCGCAGCGAACTACCTTTCGGAAAATCCCGGCTTCTGCAAATCCGCGCTCGCCCGCTACACGCCGGGCCACTTCATCGCGCTCGTGGAGCAATACGGCATCGCCTACCACGAGAAAAAACTCGGCCAGCAATTCTGCGATGGCAGCGCCCGCGAGATCATCGAAATGCTCCTCGCCGAGTGCCGCGATGCAAAGGCGGACATCCTCTGCAACGCACGCATCTCCTCCGTGGAAAAGACCGACCGCTTCCTCATCCACACCTCCGCAGGCAGCATCCGCGCAAGCTCCCTCGTCGTCGCCACCGGCAGCCTATCGTTTCCAAAACTCGGCGCGACCGACTTCGGCCATCGGCTCGCGAGGCAGTTTGGCCACCGCGTCACGCCGCTGCGTCCTGCGCTCGTGCCGCTCACATTTCCGCCGGAAAAGCAGCCGCTCCACGAACTAAGCGGACTCTCCCTCGATGTCGTCGCCCGTTGCGGCAGTGCGGAGTTTGAGGAAGCGATGCTCTTTACCCATCGCGGAATCAGCGGTCCGGCGACGCTGCAAATATCGAGCTACTGGCGCGAGGGCGAAACCGTCCTCATAGACCTCCTCGCCGACGCCGCCTGCGAACGCGCCATCCTCGCCGCACGCACCACGGGCCGCGACCTCGCCGCCGTCCTCGCCGAGTGGATGCCGCGCCGTTTTGCCGAAGCATGGTGCGCCGCCCACGCGCACAAAAAGCCGCTCGTTCATTACACCAAGCAGGAGTTTGAGAACACGCTCGAGCTGCTTCACGCATGGCCCTTCCCGCCCGCTGGCACGGAAGGCTACCCGAAAGCCGAAGTGACACTCGGCGGCGTGGACACCGCCGGCCTCTCATCCAAAACGATGGAATCCCGCACTGTCCCCGGCCTCTATTTCATCGGCGAAGTCGTGGATGTCACCGGCTGGCTCGGCGGCTATAACTTCCAGTGGGCCTGGGCCAGCGGTCATGCGGCTGGCGAAGTCGCGTAGCTTGCGGTGATGCAGCGATAGCGCTCGGAAGCATTGCGCTTCCCCTTCGCGTGGCGGATGGGTATCAGTCTGCGCGTTATGAAAATCGGTTTTATCGGTTCAGGAAAAATGGCCACCGCGCTCGTTCAGGGCGTCATCAAATCGGGCGTTTGCAGCGCTGCGGAGATTACCGTGAGCGATGCGATTCCCAGCGTCGCGGCGAGCCTCGCGGCATCCAGCGGCGCGACTGCCGTGGCGAGTAATGCGGAGCTGGCCGCTCGTGCGGAGGTCGTCGTTTTGGCAGTGAAACCGCAGGATGCCATCGCCGCGCTCGAAGCACTGCCAAAGCGCGAAGCCAGCGAATGCGGTCTGCTGCTTTCCATCGTGGCGGGACTCACCATCGCGCGACTGGAGCAGGCGGCGGCGGGGAAATTTCGCGTCATCCGCGCGATGCCAAACACGCCCGCGCTCATCCTGCAAGGCGCGTCCGGTTTTGCCACGGGCCCCGGCACGACTGCGGAAGATGCGGATATTGCGAAGCGTGTCTTTGGCAGTGTGGGCGTCGCGGTGCAGGTGAAGGAATCGCTGCTCGATGCCGTCACCGGCCTGAGTGGAAGCGGCCCTGCGTATATTTACACGATCATCGAAGCGCTCGCCGATGGCGGCGTGTTGATGGGTCTGCCGCGCGAACTCGCGCTGCAACTCTCCGCGCAAACCGTCGCCGGAGCCGCAGGCATGGTGCTGCAAACCGGAACGCATCCCGCGACATTGCGCGACCAGGTGACCAGCCCCGGCGGAACCACCATCGCGGGCCTTGAGCAACTGGAGGCAAAGGGACTGCGCACGGCGCTCATCTCCGCAGTCCGCGCCGCCACCGCGCGGGCAAAAGAACTCGGACAATGAAGGCCATCGCCGCGCTGCTGCTGCTCGGCGCTGCCGCATTTGCAGCAGACTCGAAAGCGAAACCCGCGTTCCGTTTTTCTCCCGTGCAAACCGCGTCTGCTGTCGTCGTGGAGCAGCGCCGCGAAGCGCAGCGGCAGCACACGGAGGCGCTGCAACACCTCGCGGAAGGGAAGCTCAAGGAGGCGCGAGTCGGCTTTCAAAATGTGCTCAATCTTTCGCCAAACAATCCCTCCGCGCTGCTGAATCTAGGCATCGTGGAGCAACGGCTGAAGAACTTCACCGAGTCCGAGCGCATCCTCCGCCGCGCTGTGCAAGCCGCGCCCACGAGCGGGACCGGCTGGCTGCTTCTCGGCACCGTCTGCCTCGAACAAGGGCGCACCGATGCGGCATTTGCGCACTTTGCACAGGCCGCCTACCTCGACCCAAAGAATCCACAAACCCGCATCTACCTCGCCGTCGCGCTGGCCAGAAAAGGCTGGAACTCTGCTGCGGAAGACGAGTTTCGCGCCGCGCTGGAACTCGACGGCAACCAAGCCGACGCGCACTACAATCTCGCCACGCTTTACATGCAGCGGATTCCTCCGGCGATTGAGCTGGCGAGGCGTCACTACCATCAGGCACTGCAGCTGGGAGCCGCGCCGGACCCCGTACTCGCCGCGCGTTTCGACGAATAACCCTGAATACCGCAGTTGATAACCGCAAAGAGCGCAAAGAGCGCAAAGTATGGACATTACCAAGATCGGCAGACGAACCGAGATGGTAAATTTATCCCAGTCTGTATTTGCACATCTAACTGCTATTTCTGCGTTCTTTGCGTTCTTTTGCGGTTATTCCAACGGCGTTTTTTAGGCTCACGCACATGAACCCTCGACCCCGCATTCTCGCCATCCGTGGCGGTGCCATCGGCGATTTCATCCTCACGCTGCCTGCGCTCCGGCTTTTGCGGGAGCAGTTTGCGCACTGCGATCTGGAGGTGCTCGGATATCCGCACATCGCGGCGCTTGCACAGACCTGCGGACCGGATGCTTCGCGCAGCTATGCGGACGCAACACATAGCATCGAATACGGCCCGCTTGCAGGATTCTTCGCACGCGGCGGCTCGCTGGCTCCGCAGATGTGCGAGTTTTTTTCCGGCTTCCAGCAAGTGGTGAGCTGGCTCTTTGACCCCGATGGAATCTTCGAGGCCAACGTGCGCCGCGCCGGGGTGAAGCATTACCTCTCCGCCTACACAAAGATTTCCGACGACGCGCACGCCGCTGTGCAACTCGCGCGCGGATTGGAAAAAATGGCGCTCTTTCTCGATGCGCCGCCCGTCGCGAAGCTCGTCCCCTCCCCGCTTTTGCTGGCAGAGGCAGCGACGTGGATTGCAGAGCGCGGGCTGGCTGAGAGCTTCACCGCCATTCATCCCGGCAGCGGAAGTGCGCGGAAAAACTGGCCACTTTCCAACTGGCAATCACTCGCTGCGGAAATCCCCCGTTCGCGCCTTCTGGTGATCACCGGCGAGGCCGATGAACACGCACACGGCGCATTTCCCAGCTGTGCGCACGCAACGAATCTGCCGCTGCCATTGCTCGCCGCCATCCTCTCAAAATCCGCCGGATATTTTGGCCACGACACCGGCATCTCGCATCTCGCCGCCGCCGCCGGAGCCGCTTGCACGCTGCTTTTCGGCCCGACTGCGTCCTCGGTCTGGGCGCCGTTGGGCGAAAATGTGACAGTCATCGAAGCACCAGACGGCGACCTCGCCGAGTTGCTGGTGGATTTTGTCAGAACGCGCTGAGGACTTCGCGCATCGGCCTAAGAAGTTCGCGCTTTGCGCTGGGGGTTGCGGGGACTTTGTAAATCGCATTTTCGCCAGCGGTGAGCAGGACTTCCTGCGATTTGGGATCAATGCGGAACCATGTGCCCACGCCGAGCGCTTGCGTGAAGACTGCTTGCAGCGATTGCGGACTGGTTTCGTCTTGCCGCACGGAATCCATGCCAAGTGTCGCGAGAACCTGATCCGCCATGTAGCTGCCAAAATCCGCACCAGTCGTTTGCGATGTGGTTGCCGCAGTGAAGTCGATGACCGCATGGCGAACACGTCCCGTCCCACCGACTGTGGAAATGAGATTGCCGACGCGCTGATGGGAGGAATCGAGCGAAATGGAAGTGGTGCGCAAAGCAGTGCTCACAGGACCGGGGCGCGTTCCGCGTTTGGAAAATGGCTCGGTCACGCCGTTGTATGCGTCGATCACGATGAGGATTTTTTTCTTTGCGGTATCCTGATTAAGCAAGCGCAGCGCGGTGATGACGCCGAGGTTATCCGCCACGCCGCCATCGAGCAGATGGATGACGGGATGCTGCGGGTCCGTGCCGCTCTGGAGCGTCGTTGGCGGGATGGCGACTGGAAAAGACGCGCTCGTTTTCAAGCCCACTGAAAGCGGCATGTCCTCGGGCTTGTTCAGGCTGCGCGTGGTGAGGCGGTGATTGTAGCCGTTGATTCCGTATTTCTGGAGCACGTCGGGCGTGAACGGAAAAATTGCGCCATTCTCAAACACCGTGCCATTCGCGATCCAGTAAGGCGATTTCGGCAGCGTGCCTTTGGGGACAAAGACATCGCTCAAGCGAAGCGAGCGTCCATTCGCACGACCAAGAATATTGTCATCGAGACGCTGCTCAAGAATGTCTCCGCGATCCAGCGGGCCGGCCATGAGCGGATTCAAAAGCGCGCGCACGAGCGAGGCTTGGTAGTCTTTCGAGAGCGCGGTGCGCCAGCCGCGTGGACTTTTCTTTTCCATCGCGCTGAATGAAAAAGCCTGCGCGGAAGCATCGTCGGGATTTTTGAGCTGATAGGTATTGAGCAGCGAAATGTAGGAGCCTGCCGCGAGGCCGCCGCCGGAAACGGTGGAGAAATAATCCACTTCGCGAAGAAGGTTCGATTCCCTTCCGCCCGAACCTCGCACTTTCACGCCTTCGAGTGCTTTCAAAACTCCCGCAGCGAAATTTGCGGCACGCATCCCGCCGCCGGAGATCGCGACGGCGACGGCGACATCGCTGCGCTGGCCGAGGCGCTTCTGCACGTTTTCATAGTGGCTGAGATCGACTACTGGCTCGGAGGCATACCAATTTTTGCCGAGTGTGGAGCGGGATTCGCGAGTCGCGCAGGATGTGAAAGTGGCGAGGCAGACTGAGGTTGCGAGGATGCTGGCGATGTTGCGGTTCATATTGTGCGAGGACGGCCTTGGACCTTGGCGATGTGCGGATGACAAGGGTTTTCTTGTTACGGTTGTAGTAGGACAGGCTTCCAGCCTGTCGTAGTGGGACGGGCTTCCAGCCTGTCTGCACGACTTTCTTAAACACACCGCTCAAGACAGGCTGGAAGCCTGTTCGACTACGACAGCCTAGGAGGCTGTCCTACTACCTGCCCTGCGCTCATCCATCGCCCAGTTTTCATCACACACCGCAATCAGCGATTGCGTCGGTAGGGATTATTGCCGATTCCTGATGGTATCTGCGGCGGCTAAGAATCCGTATTCAGCAGTGCTTCTGTTTCTACCATGACTGTTCGTTTTCTAGCTATTGGCCTACTTGCCGTCGCTGCGGTTTCCCACGCGGCGACGCCCGATTTTAATAAGGAAATCCGCCCGATTCTCTCGAACTATTGCTTCCATTGTCACGGTCCCGACGAGAAGGAGCGCAAAGGCGGCGAGAACGGTCTGCGGCTCGATACACTCGAAGGAGCGCTGGTGGACCTCGGCGGATACAAGGCCATCGTCCCCGGCGATCCCGACAAGAGCGAATTGATCAAGCGGCTCATCACCGACGATGACGATGAATTTATGCCGCCGAAAAAGACGGGCAAGGTTCTCAATAAACGGGAAATCGATCTGCTCCGTGCGTGGATCAAAGGCGGTGCGCCGTATGCAAAACACTGGGCTTATGAGGCACCCAAGCGACCCGTGGTTCCGCCCGTTCCGGCTGCCGCCTGGGAGGTGCGCAATCCGATTGATGCGTTTATTTTTGAGCGGCTGGCGAAGGAAAAACTGAAGCCGCAGCCCGAAGCAGATCGCCCGACGCTTGCGCGACGTGCGGCGCTCGACCTCACGGGCCTGCCGCCATCGCCGGAGGAAGTGGACGCTTTTGTAAAAGACACCGCAGCGAACGCATTCGAGCACTTCGTGGATGCGCAGCTTGCGAAGCCTGCCTACGGCGAACATTGGGCGCGGATGTGGCTGGACCTCGCTCGCTACGCGGATTCCGCAGGCTTTGCGGATGACCCATCGCGTAACATCTGGGCGTATCGCGATTACGTGATTCGCGCTTACAATTCCAACAAGCCGTTTGATCAATTCTCTATCGAGCAAATCGCCGGTGACCTGCTGCCGAATCCCACCGAGGAGCAAATCATCGCGACGGCGTTTCATCGCAACACGCTGACCAATTCCGAAGGCGGCACGCCGGATGAAGAATACCGCAGCGCAGCAATCGTGGACCGCGCCAACACCACGATGGCTGTGTGGATGGGAACTTCCTTCGCCTGCGCACAATGCCACACGCACAAATACGACCCGATTTCGCATCACGAGTATTTTCAAATGTATGCGTTCTTCAACAACACGGAGGACGACGACCGCAGAAACGAGGAGCCGCTCTTGCATTTTTACAGCGAGAGCCAGAAGCAGCAGCGCACAAAAATTTCCGCCGAGATTGCGGAGATGGAAACTGGTTTGAAAAATCTAGGGCCGGACGTTTTGGCGAAGGCGGACCAATGGGTGAAGACGGCTCCGGTGAAGGTGGAATGGAATGAATTTTATCCAACCACTGCGAAAGCAGAATCCGGCACACCTTTATCCATCGTCGCTGGCGGCAAGGTGCTCGCTGGAAAAAACAACGCGAAGACGGATAGCTACACGTTCACTTTCACGCTGAAGGCTCCGCAAAAAATCACTGCGATCAAAGTCGCGACGCTCACCCACGAATCGCTGCCCGGCATGGGACCGGGATTTGCAGCGGGTAATTTCACCATCACGCGGATTCATGCTTCGCAAGTTCCTGCGGTGCCAAAGCAGCCGGACTCAAGTCCAATCAAATTCAAGTCCGCGACCGCAGATTTCACGCAGGAAAACTACGATGCCGCGAGCGTGATCGCGGATGCACCGAAAGCCGACAAAAAGAAGAAACTCGGCTGGGCAATCGGCGGCGGCACGGGCGAGTCGCACTCCATCACGCTACTCGCCGCAACGCCTGTGGAGCTGCCAGCGGGCACGACGCTTTCCGTGACGCTGGAAATGAAGTCGGGAGCTGCCGGACACAATCCGGGGCTGGTGCGCATCGCGACAACTTCGAGCGACAAAATCGGCGAGAACCTCGCGATTCTCGCGGCTGCGCAGGCTTCGATGGCCAAGCTGCCAAACAACGTGGATAGCGAATGGAAATTTTATCGCGCCACGGATGCAGAACGTGCTGCTTTCCTGCGCGATTATTATCTTCGCCAGCATTCGCCGGAGATGAAACCGAAGTGGGATAAACTCGCGGCCCTGCGCAGGCAGCTAGACTCCATCAGGCCGGACACCGTGCCGATTCAACGCGAGTTGGCGGAAAGCAAACGCCGCAAAACGCAGATTCATATTCGCGGCAACTACCTGAACCTCGGCGACGCTGTGACCGAGGGCGTTCCCGCGATTTTTCATCCGCTCCCCAAAGACGCGCCGATGAACCGTCTCTCGCTTGCACGCTGGCTGGTGGATGGGAAAAATCCACTAACTGCGCGAGTGGTTGCGAACCGATATTGGGAATCCATTTTCGGCATCGGGATTGTGCGCACGAGCGAGGAATTTGGAGCGCAGGGCGAGCAGCCATCGAACGCGGAATTGCTCGACTGGCTGGCCACGGAGCTTGTGGCGCTCAAGTGGGACACGAAGGCATTTTTGAAAACGCTCGTGACCTCCGCCGCTTATCGCCAGTCCTCGCGAGTCACACCCGAAGCGCTGGAGCGCGATCCGGAAAACCAACTCGTCTCGCGTGGCCCCCGCGTCCGGCACACTGCGGAAATGGTCCGCGATCAGGCGCTGGCCGTGAGCGGACTGCTTAGCCCGAAAATGTATGGCCCGAGTGTGCGCCCTGCGCAACCTAGCTCCGGCCTTGCCGCAGCTTTCGGCGGGAAGCTCGACTGGAAAGCCAGCGAGGGCGAAGACCGCGTGCGCCGTGGAATCTACACCGAGTGGCGTCGCACTTCGCCGTATGCTTCCATGATGACTTTCGACGCCACGAGCCGCGAAGTCTGCACCATCCGCCGCAATCGCTCCAACACACCACTGCAAGCGCTCGTGACGCTCAACGACCCCGTTTACATTGAGGCTGCACAAGCACTTGCCCGACGCATTTCTAATGCAGCAAAAACGCCGGAGGAGCGCACTCGCGCAGCGTGGAGCTTCGTTCTCCAGCGCGAGCCATCGCCAAGCGAATCGCAGCGCACCTTGCAGCTCCTTGCGGATGCACGCACGCAATTTGCCCAAGACCCAAAAAAGGCGACTGAGATGGCAACGAACCCAATCGGCGCTGCTCCAAAAGACGCGGACCTCACCGAGCTTGCGGCATGGACCGCAGTCTCAAACGTATTGCTGAACCTCGATGAAACCTTGATGAAACGATGAACCTCTCGAATCTCCAACACAACACGCGCCGCCAGTTTCTCAGCACCGCCGGGCAATTCAGCCTCGGCGCAATCGCCCTACAAGCGCTCATGGGCAACAACGCGGAGGCGTCGTCCATCCCAAACCCGATGGAGGCACGAAAGCCGCATTTCCCTGCAAAGGCGAAGCGCGTTATCTATCTGCACATGTCCGGCGGGCCGCCGCATCTCGACCTTTTTGACTACAAGCCGGAGTTGGTAAAACGCGACGGCCAGCCTGCTCCCGATGCGTTTGTGAAAGGCAAAACTTTCGCGTTCACCAAGGGCACTCCGAACCTCATGGGCACGCCGCGCAAGTTTGCGCAGCACGGCAAAAACGGGATGTGGATGTCGGATGCCGTTCCGAATTTTCACCGCATCGCCGACGACATTTGCATGATCAAAAGCATGTGGACGGATCAGTTTAACCACGCTCCGGCAGAGCTGCTGCTCTACACGGGCGCACCGCGACAGGGTCGCCCTTCGCTCGGCTCGTGGGTGACGTACGGACTTGGCACGGAGAACCAAAATCTCCCCGGTTTTGTGGTGCTGATTTCCAGCGGCGTGCAGCCGAGCGGCGGGGCAAATTGCTGGAGCACGGGCTTTATCCCATCGGTCTTCCAAGGCGTGCAATGCCGCTCGCAAGGCGACCCCGTTCTTTACGTGAGCGACCCATCCGGTATGGACCGCAATCTGCGCAGAAAAACCCTCGATGCGCTGCGCGATCTGAACGGCGAGCAGGCGAAGGAAATGGGGCATCCCGAAACGATGACGCGCATCGCCCAGTATGAACTTGCGTATCGGATGCAAACGAGCGTCCCCGAAGTGATGGACATCTCACGCGAGACGGCAGCAACTCGCGAAGCATACGGCGCGGTGCCGGGCGAATCTTCATTTGCAAATAACTGCCTGCTGGCCCGCCGACTTTTGGAGCAGGGTGTCCGCTTTGTGCAGCTCTTCGATTGGGGCTGGGATTTCCACGGCGTGAATCCAAACGAAGACATTCGCGATGGCCTCACGAAAAAGATGCAGCGCACCGACAAACCCGTCGCAGCATTGATCGAGGACCTCAAACAGCGCGGCTTGCTCGAAGACACGCTCATCGTCTGGGGCGGCGAATTTGGCCGCACGCCATTCCGCGAGGGACGCACGAGCAAAAGCGACATCCTCGGTCGCGATCATTTCCCCGACGCATTTTCGCTGTGGATGTGCGGCGCGGGACTCAAGCGCGGCTTCACGTACGGCGAGACGGACGAACTCGGATTCAGCGTCGTGCAGGACAAAGTTCACATCCACGATTTGCAGGCGACGATTCTGCACCTGCTCGGCTTCGATCACACCAAGCTCACGTATCGTTTCCAAGGCCGCGACTTCCGCCTCACCGATGTCCACGGGCATGCCATCAAAGGCATTCTCGCGTGAGATTTTAATCCCGAACGCTGCGATTGGAGTCTAGTCGCGTAAAGGAGCGGCGAGCGTCTCGCCGCCGACCCACAAACGCGAAGCGGAAATTTTCTCAGCGTGCCACGGTGAAAAATTGTGCGCTTCGCGGTGGCGAAGGTCGGCGGCCAGAGGCACGCCGCTCCGTTACACGCTCTCGGCTAAGGAAAATCACTTTCGGCAGATTGCCCTGCAAAAAAAGCCCTTCCTCGCGCAAGCAAGGAAGGGCTTTGGTTTCGAGGCGGTAGTGTGCCCTAAATCAATACGGCTTCGTTTTGCCGGGGATGGAGCGTGGATACATTCCATCGGCGCCGGGCTTCACGGGCATATCGGCATCCCAAGCCAGCGTTGGTGGGAAGATGCTCTTCGAGTCCGCGAGCGCTTTATCCATCATGACTTCTGCTCCGGTGTAGGTCGCCATGCGGCCAAGGATTGCTGACGCGCTGCTCATCGCGCCGTGTTCGGCGGCGTTGGTTTCGTTGGGGGTGCGGATCGCGTCAAAGTG
>JANMLS010000300.1:0-5464 GCA_031372675.1 Verrucomicrobiaceae bacterium | reverse complement strand
CGAAGAACTCGGCGAAATCTACCAGACGCGAACCGGCGAAGAAAGCGAACTGGCATACAAAGCCCTCACATCCTTGCTCGCGTGGGGATACACGCCGACCCCGCTTTCTCCCGTAGGAATGGGAATCGCCGAACAAATCGGCCTGAAGCTACGGCTTCAACAAGTGCTCCCCGAAGAAGAAATGAACGACGGTCACGTAATCGCCGAAGCCGCATTGCTCAACTGCTCGCTCCTACTGACCAGCGATGCCCACCTTCTCACCGCCCAAGAAAATCCGCTGCTCCTAAAAATCCTTCGCGACAGCGACGTTGACGGCGACAACTTGGTAATTGGAAGCCCGCGAGTGATTGCGAAGCGGTTCTTCTGATCAAGCGGAGATTCATTTCCCACGCCACGAATGCGAGCGAAAAAATCGCGCTACTTCTTCGCCCGCTCAGACTGCAACCAGCGCATCGCGGAAAGCTCTCCCTCCGTGCGCAATTTGCGGAGATACGCGGCGAGCAGTGCTTCGTTTTTGGATTCATCCAAAGTATTTGCCACTTCTATCAGACCGGGAGTGCTTTTTGTAAAAGCCTCGATCTCCGCGAGTCGCTTGGGCCTTTCGCTTTCCGGCAGGGCTTCGATTCCTGTTTTCTCAAGATTTATCCCAATCAATTGCTGAATGAGAAGCCGCGCCCCTTCCGGTGTCTGCAAGATTTTCCCCATCCCGTATTGGATGCGCGAGGCTTCGGCAGCTTGGATGGTCGGCCATTCTTCTTGTCTGGTTTCCTCAAGTGCTCTGCTGATTTTCATCATACTCATCGGGAGCCGAAGTCTCACACCAACTGTCGCAAGCAATTCAGCCTCCAGCGCATGCTTCCCACTCCATTCCAGAAGTGCGCTGCCTGCTGCGGCGCGCTCTGAGATGTAGTGATAAAACCCAGGCCGCTCCAGAGCAGCGGATGCTTCTGCAAATGCCTCGGATTTTTTGCCTGCTGCCAGAAACTCGTGCGAGGAAAGTATCCACGGGATCGGATTTCCTGAGTCCACTTCCTTAAATTGATCAATCCATGCGCGGCGCTGCTCGCTTGTTGCCGACTTGAAATCTTGAATTGCCGACATGAGCACAATTGGCGAGCGCGGGTGCAATTCCAGTGCTCGAATCAGCCAACGCTCATCATTGCTGTGCTCAAAAACGGCGATGAGATTTGCAGCCGTCTCGCCCTTGGCTGTGAGAAATTGCGCGTAGTCTATCTTCGTCTTTTCTTCGTTCAGTGTGAACTCGCCCAATTTCTCCCAATCCACCTGCTTTTTCGCAGTCCCGCTGCTTGCGGCTTCAATTTTTGCTACCTCTATCTGGGCAAGAGCAGCGGCTTCCTTCATTTGCTCACGCGACGGGGTTGAATTTGTAGATACTCCGCCGATCCCCACAGCGATAAACACGGCTACTACGACGCAAAGTAAAATGACTAGGTTGCGGAGATTCATAGCGTGTCGGAGGAGAAGTGGTGCAGCCATTAGGAGTCGAACCTAAAACCTTCTGATTCGTAGTCAGATGCTCTATCCAATTGAGCTATGGCTGCATTTCCCGAAAAACGAGACGCGAAAAGAAGCACATCGGCGCACGGTTTGGCAATAGTTTCGTTTGGAAATTATTTCGCGCCGAGTTCGTTGAGCAGCATCTTGAGCGTCACACGACCTACGATTTCCAGACTCTCCGCGCTGAGTTTGTCGGGCGTGTCGCCGCCGGTGTGCCAGGCGGGGAAATCGAAATCTATGATGTCCATCGCCGGGATTCTTGCTGAATACGCGAGGGGAACGTGGTCATCGAGGATCGGCTGGTGGAAAAAGCCGAAGTGCTTGCGGAAGCCGAGCTGCTCGGCTGCGGTGAATAGCGAGCCTGCGAGGTTCCCCGGCGAATCCGACGGGAGCGTGATGCCGAGGTTTTTGTCGCCAATCATATCCCACACGAGCGCGAAGCGGTATTGGCGTGCGCGGTCACGGACCGACTTTGCGTAGTGCCTGCTGCCGACCAAACCATCGGGGCCGAGAACAGGATCGCTGAACTCCACGACAGCCTCTTCGCCGTCGAAAAACACCAACTCGAACCGGCTGGCAAAAGCAGGCTCCGCCGCAAGCACTCGCGCAAGTTCCAGCAGCGCACCCGTCGAGCTTCCCGCGTCGTTTGCGCCGATAAAACGCACGCCCGTCATCCATTTCGTATCGTAGTGCGAGCCGATGATCACTTGCTGCGTCGAGCGCGGCGCGGGCTGCCCGGCGGTGGTGGGAAAACGGGCGATGATGTTTGCGTAGCGCACGTTTCCGCGACCGGGAACGGGCGTGTGGTCAAACTCCTGCCGCTCCCCTTCCCAGCCATGCGCAGCCAGCGTGGAGAGAATGTGCTGGCGGGCTTTTTCGAGCGCAGCAGAACCGCTCGGACGCGGGCCAAATTCGATTTGCCTGAGCACTTCCGCGAGCGCTTTTTCGCCGGAGAATTGCTTCCACAAATCTGCGGAGACCTTCGTCGGCAGCGCAGGCTCCGGCGGCGGCGCGGGCGGTGTTTTTTTCGATGCGTCACCGCAGGATGCGAAGATGGTCGCGCATAAAATTGCCACGCCCGCTCTTATGCCCGCAGATTTCGCAGATTTCGCAGATTCCGCAGATTTGCTTGGCGATAGCGAATTGTGAAACCGCGTACATTCCAGCTTTATGGTTTCCGCATGGAGTTTCAGCAATCTGCGGAATCTGCGAAATCTGCGGACAAAAATAATCACGCTATTCCTCCGGCAGGCCGAGCAGCTTGAGGATGCGGCCCAAGTCATCGTTGCCGTAATACTCGATCTCGATGCGCCCTTTTTTCTCCCCATGCTGGACGCTCACTTGCGTGGCGAAATGTTGGCGCAGCCGGTTCTGGAGATGCGCCACGGCTGGCTCCACTTGCGGTGCGCTCGCAGCGCCGCGCTTGGGTTTGTGCGTTCCGTTTCCAGCGAAATGATCCGCCATCAACTGCTCCGCGCCGCGCACCGTGAGGCCGCGCCGGAGCGTCTCCTCGGCGAGCTTCACCTGCTCGTCCTGCGACTTTGCGCCGAGCAAAACTTTCGCGTGGCCGACCGTGAGCCGCTCCTGCACCACCCACGTCTGCACCTGCGGATGCAGCTCCAGCAGACGCATGGAATTTGCGACAGCGGCGCGGCTTTTGCCCACCTTCTGCGCGATGTCCTCCTGCTTGAGCGCGAAGTCTTTTGCCAGCCGGGAAAATGCGCGCGCTTCTTCGATTGCGTTGAGGTCTTCGCGCTGGAGATTCTCGATCAGCGCAAGCTCCAACACGTCTTGATCGCTCGCGGTGCGAACGATGATGGGCGCGTCCTTTAGACCCACCCGCTGTGCCGCACGCCATCTGCGCTCACCGGCAATCAGCTCCAGCTTGTCGCCGACTTTTCGCACGATAAGCGGCTGCATGATTCCCTTTTGCTTGATGCTCTCCGCAAGCTCCTGGATGTGCTCATCGCGAAACTCCGTGCGCGGCTGCCACGGCGACGGGACGATTTGCTCCAGCGGCACCATCTGCACGCGCTCGCCATCCTCCTCGCGGGGTGTGGGTGATGCGACGCGCGGATTTATCAACGCGCTGAGACCTTTTCCAAGTGCAGGCTTTACCATAACGGGCGCATTCCTAAGCACACCGCGCACTGCGGGCAATTCCGAATCTCAACATGACTGAGAAACATTGCGCTCACTGCGACGAGGCGTCGCAGCAACACCAACAAATCACCCGTTATTCTCCCGCTGCTCGCGCTCCAGTCGCTCGCTCAACCACTGCTTGATCATGCTCTGGTAATTCAAATACCGCGAACGTGCGATGCGCTTGATCCGCGCCAGCATCCTCGGATCAAAGCGCAGCGTGATCGTGGTGCTATCCCGGTTGTCCGCCTTTAGCAGCGATTGATTCATCAGCCGCGAATCAATCCGCGCACCCGCCCAAAACTCCGCCTCATCGTCCTCGGACTCAAACTTCGGCACATCGGCCCATGTGTTGATCACTTTCATATCGCGCTAACTCTGCTCCTGATTCTTCCGCTCGTAAAACGACGACTCCTCCGCCGTCATCTCCCGCGACAGGATGCAGCGGATGCGCTTCCCATCGCTCCAGAAAATCGTGAAAACCCCGCGCCCTTCCAGCGAGCGACCGAGATTAAAATACCGCGCGTGACCGACTCCCGCGATCTCCACATCCGGCAGCAGTCGCAGGCTGAACGGGTCTTCAAAGGACTCCTCGATCTCGCGAGGCGTCACTTTCTTCAAATCGAACGATACATCCAGCCAGTCGAACTCCATTTAGAGCGGGCGTTGAATGATTTCCACCTCGTAGCCTTCGGGCGCATCCACAAAGGCGATGATGCTCCCCGTGCTCGTCGTCGTCGGCCCGTCGGAGAGCGGATGCCCTTTCGCCGCAGCGTGCCGCGCAAACGCCGCCATGTCATCCACCGAGAACGCCAGATGCGTGAGGTCCGGCCCGACAATCACCAGCCCGCTTGCGGGGAACTCGCAAATCTCAATCAATTCCTCGCTCTCCGGTGCTTTCAAAAAAACGAGCTTCGAGCCACGCGGCGACACCTTGCGGTCCACCTCCGCCAACCCCAGCACTTCGCGATAAAAGGCCACGGTTTTTTCGAGGTCCACGACACGATAGCGGGTATGAAGAAGTTTTTTTACCATAGGAAAGTTCGCGCCCGCTTTCCCGCAGACGCGGCGGGTTTATCGCTGCGATGTCTGCAAGCCGCAACCCCAATCCATCCGGCAAAAGTATCTCCCACTACCACGAGCGATACGGGCGGTGCGCGAGATTGGAATTAAAGTAACGCGCATCCTCCGTCACCTCAGCCCCAAGCCACGGCGGTCGCTCAAAGTGTTCATCCTCCGCGCTCAGTTCCACCTCCGCAACGACCAGACCGGCATTCTCGCCGAGAAACTCATCCACATCCCACCAATGCCCGCCAAACCGCACCCGATGCCGCACTTTCTCTAGCAGCGGCCCCTCGCACAGCGCGAGCAGAGCCTGCGCATCGGCAATCGGGATACGATATTCAAATTCAGCCCGCGTCGCGCCGTCCGTCGCGCCTTTTATAGTGAGCCATCCCGCATCGCCCGCGAGCCGCACTCGCACCGTCCGGGACGGCACACTGCACAGATAGCCCTGACAAATCAAAACACCCGCGCCAGTGCGCCAGCCTTGGTCCGTGGTGAGAAATTTCCGTTCGATTTCGAGTGCCATCGCTCCCGTCTAGCAAGGCCAGATGCGCTAGTCACGGTCTTGCTCGGAATGCACAGCCCAAATTCCGCGATTGAAGTCTATACGCGTAAAGGAGTCCCGATACATCGGGACTCCTTTACGTCCTCAGTGCTTCGCTAAGTTCAAACTCGGCATTCTGGCTCAACAGTCATCGCGACCGAGTTTCGGGGGTTAGTTCGATGCAATTCGCTGGGT
>JANMLS010000293.1:0-1711 GCA_031372675.1 Verrucomicrobiaceae bacterium | reverse complement strand
ATTGCCGTCCACGTTCACGATCGATCTTGGTGAATGCTTTCCTCTCGAGTAGGTCAGCGAAGAAGCCCTGGATCAAATCGCGGGCTTCATCGACCCCAAACCCTTGTCGTCGCGCAAATGCATAAAGCGGGTACCAGTAATTCTGGCAGATCATTTCGATCGCCAAAGCGGCCGCATCTGGCCGCTGATCGCCCGCAGCGAGCACCACGCTCCACTGAGTTGTCGGAAACACAGAGGCGGTCCTCGGCGCAGCATGTTCGGGAGAATTTCGCCAGGATTGCATAGGACTCGAATAGTTCGCAATAAATGAGCAAGCAGCGTCAACAATGTGTTCATTCCACGGATTTTACGGACTTGTCATGCCTGCGCAAGAGGTCGGCAATAGGAATTCGCCACCCACAGGCATATCTACCGGAGTTCTTTGAGTTCGCGTTTCAGTTCCGTGGCCAGTTCAGCCTCGGTAGGCAGGTGGAGTTTGTAGCGGCTGGTGAAAATCTTTTTCGATTGATCCGGGCCGAGGAGGTATTTCACGACGGCATCATTTTTGTCGGTGCAGAGGATGAGGCCGAGCGTCGGGTTGTCGCCCTCTGTGCGGCGTTCCTGGTCGAAAAAATTCGCGTAAAGCTGCATCTGGCCGAGATCGCTGTGGGTGAGCTTGCCGACCTTGAGATCAATCAGGACGTAGCACTTCAGAACGGTGTGGTAGAAAACGAGGTCGATATAGAAATGGTCGCCATCGAGCGTGATCCGCTCCTGCCGGGATACGAACGCGAAGCCTTTGCCGAGTTCCAGCAGGAAAGCTTGCAGGTTGTTGATGAGCGCCTGCTCCAGGTCTGATTCCACAAGGCGATGTGATTCCGGCAGACCGAGAAACTCGATGACGACCGGGTCTTTGAAAACGTCGGTTGGCGTGGCGATTTCCTGTCCCTTGGTCGCGAGCTTCATCAGCCCGGCTTTGTCCCGGCTCTTTGCAAGGCGGTCGAAAAGCAAGCTGTTGATCTGACGTTCCAGTTCCCGGGCGGACCAGTTGTTCTTGATCGACTCGATCTCGTAGAAGGCGCGGGCGTCCGGGCGATCCGCCCGCAAGAGCGTTCGATAATGGGTCCAGGAAAGATTCGGGCTCAGTCGGCCAGGTTTCCACGCTTGAGCCATCCCTGGTTTGTCCAATTCTCCACGCAGTGTGTGGAGAATCCCGGCTGAAGCGGAATTCCGACGCAGTGCCTCGGGAATTTGACCCGCTGCGTCAATAATTGGGAACGGAGTGAAATTCCGACGCGTCGCGTCGGAATTTGCCGACTCCAACAAACGAGGATAGCCCAAATAAAAAGCGCGGAACCATTCGAGATTGTCCACGGAGTAGCCGCTTCCAAAATCTGAGCGCAACTTCCTTGAGATGCCCTCAAGCAAGGATCGCCCGTAATCCGCGCGTTGAGCGCCTTGTTGTTGCTCTTCAACAAGCTCCCTCCCGACCAGCCAATTCGCCACTACCTGTGTCGTGTTGACTGTCCGGGCCACGCCTGCCCGGGCGGAATCCAGAATCGCCCGGATGCGCTGGTAAACTACTGAAAGCTCCTTTGCATGAATCCCAATATTTGGCCCGGTCTTGTTCTTCGACTTCATTGTGCCTCCTTGATGACGAGCCAGGTGACGAATTCGAGGTCGGTCTTTTTGTGGACCACCGGGCCGGCGCTTGTGACGGTTTCGATGAGCC
>JANMLS010000231.1:0-5770 GCA_031372675.1 Verrucomicrobiaceae bacterium | reverse complement strand
TAGAGCCTGTACGGAACTTCCATCCGAGATGCTGGCGATGTGAGTAGCGGAGAGGAAAAGGGAGCGCGGGCTTCTAGCCCGCAGTGTCCGGCATCCTGCCGGACACATGCAGCGGGAAGTAGCTTCCTTGTTCGGTAAAGCTTCCCCGTGGATTCCGGCAGGATGCCGGAACCTGTCCCGACTCGTCGGGAGAAGCCCGCGCTCCCTTTCGCTCCGTGCTTTTGCTGCCTCTGAGAAGTTCCGTACAGCCTCTAGTCAATGCGCGCTACTTGGCCGGGAACCAGCGGTAGAGGAAGAAATAGACGAGGACGCCGGTGATGCTGACGTAGAGCCAAACGGGAAGCGTGATTTTGGCGAGGGCGCGGTGTTTTTCATAACGCCCGGCGAGCGCGTGGCGCATGGTGATGATGGCGAGCGGCGGCACGCAGATGGCGAGGATGATGTGGGAAATGAGCATCACGTAATAAATCGTGCGCCAGATTCCTTCGCCGCCAAACGGCGTGTGCAGCGCGCGCGTGGGGTCGGCGGCGTGTTCCTGCGCGACGAGGTATTTGTGCAGGAGGTAGAAGACTAAAAAAACGCAGGAGACGAGAAACGCTGCGCCCATCGTGTAGCCGTGCGCTTGTTTGCGGTCGGCTTTGATGAAGATCATTCCGAGGACGAGGAGCACCCCGGCGGTGGCGTTGAGGCTGGCGTTAATTGCGGGCAGGTCGGCGGCGGTCATTTTTTATAAATGTGGTGGAGGTCGCGGATGAGACGCTCGCGGTTCTTACCGGCATCGGGGCCGACGGCGTCGTAGAAGCCACGGATTTTTCCTTCGCGGTCCACGAGGACGATCATCCCGCTGTGGATGAATTTCTCCTTTGCATCAATCGCGTCGTTGTCTGCGAGGACGAGTTTGAAGCCCTCGGTGCTGAGTTTGAAAATGGCGTCTTTTTTTCCGGTGAGGAAGGTCCAGCGTTCATCGGCGGCGAAGCGTGCGGCGTAATCGCGGAGCACGGCGGGCGTGTCGGCTTCGTCGGTGGAGATGGAGATGATCTGCACGTCGGCCATGCCTGCGGTGGCTTTGTGGATTTGCTGCATTTCACTCGTGAGCGCGGGGCAGATGCCGAGGCAGGTGGCGAAGAAAAAATCCGCGACAAAGATTTTTCCGCGCAGCGCGGCGGAGTCGAAAGGCTGTCCGCTGCGCTCGGTGAGCGTGAATTGTGGGACGATGAAACGGGGATTTTCCAGCATGTCGGCCAGCGGGCTTTTAATGGGCGGAAGCGCGGTTTCAGTCGGCTGCTTTTTCCCACAGCCAGCAAGGATGGCGGCGAGCGCGATGATGGCGAGGAGCTTCATACTTTGGTGAAGACCATCAGCCCGAGGATGAGAGGGAGATACAGGATGCTGGCGAAAAAAAGCCGTCGTGCAACAGGGCGCGAGCGGTCTGCGCAGAAGTGCAGAGCGGCGAGAAAGAAGATGCTGTTAAAAAGCAACGCGCCGCCGAGGTAGATGCTGCCGCCGAGTCCGGCGTTGAATTGCACGAGCGTGATTCCAGTGAGCAGGAACGTGAACAGCAGACTGATGATTGCTGTTGGAAAACCGGTGTGGTCGTCGCGCTTGAGCATCACGAGTCCGGCGTTGCGGTATTGGTCGCGATACATCCAAGCAATCGCGAGGAAGTGCGGCATTTGCCACGCAAAGAGCACACCGAAAAGCACCCACGCGCCGAGCGTGAGATGCGGCGTCGCAGCGGCCCATCCGACCACCGGAGGAATCGCGCCGCTCACGGCTCCGACGAGCGTACACCATGCGGTAGCGCGTTTCATCGGCGTGTAGATGAGCACGTAAATGACGATGGTGCTCACGGCGAGGATCGCGCTGAGGGAATTGATCGCCACCCACAGCCACACGCCGCCGACTGCACCGAGCGCGATGGCGATCCAAAAGGCCGCGCTTTTTTTCATGCGCCCGGCGACGATTGGGCGGTCGGCGGTGCGCGGCATTTTTGCGTCCACATTCACCTCCCAAAGCTGGTTGAGCGCGGCGGCGCTCGCGGCGCAAAGTGCGGTGCCGAGCATGGCCTGGACGAGCCGCAGCCAATCAATCGCGCCGTGATTTCCCATCCAGTAGCCGACGAACGTGGTGATGAGCACGAGCATGTTCAGTCGCGCCTTCGTGAGGTCGAGAAGGTCGGCTAAAATCCCCGGTTCGGCGTTTGCCGCCGGGACGCTCGCGGAGTCCGTCACGCCCGCACCCTCCAGCTTCTCGCGGCGAGCAGCGCAGTGCAGGCGCAGATGAATGCGCCGACCATGACGTGCGTATTCGTGATGTGCGGATGGCGGCCTTTCCAAATGACCATGACGCCGAGGATGACTTGCAGAACGACGAGCGCAAGAATCCCCCAGCCAAGGCGCGTGATGCGGACTTCTCCCGCCGCGCGTTTTGCACAGACGATGGCGAGGCCAATGACGTGTCCGGTGATCAAAATCGGGAGCAACCGCGAGTGGAGAAAGTGCATCCCGACCGCATGGCTCCAATGATCGGGAAGCAGTCCCGTTCCCGCCGAAGGCCAAGTAGGAATCACCAGACCAAGCCCGCGATGCCGCAGATACGCAGCGCAAGCGAGCTGGATGATGTAGAGCCAGACAAGCACGATAGCCATGCGATGAATCTTCGCCGCGCCATCAATCGCGGGCCGCTCGCCAAGCTGTTTCCAAACCGGCGAAAGCCGCGCGGCGATGACGACGAGTAGCGCGAGAAAGACTTGCGCGAAGACTCCGTGAAACGTGCGGATGTTCGTCGCGAGCGCGAGTTTCTGCGCACCGAGCACCGCATTGTTTGCTGCATACGCCAGCACGCTGGCTGTTTCGATTTCCACCCGTAGCGAGCCGAGCGCGGCTTGGATGCACGTCGCGATGTAGCCGATGAGCACGAGCTTTTGATCCGCGCTGATTTTTTCTCCGCGCCGCTTTGCGCCTGCAAGCAGCAGACCGATGAAAATGCCCATCGCTGGCCACACGCGAAGTTGTGCGACGAGTTCCGGCGAAAGCCCTGCTTTTTCCCCCAGCGATGCCGCGCCCATGAATAGCACAGCGACGAAAAACGCTGTCCAATTCCGCCACAGCATCGCCGTGAGCGCACCCATTCCAAGCCCGACGGTGATCGCCGCGAGCCGGTGGCTGTGTTCTTTGAAAAGCGGCGGATTTTTATACCACGGCAAATCCGTGCCGGGAGTCTTCGGGTTTAGCAGCGTGCCATCCACATGCGGAGCATTCGGCGCAGCCATGCCTGCGTCGTAAGTAGT
The DNA here is from genome assembly GCA_031372675.1 of Verrucomicrobiaceae bacterium. Taxonomy (GTDB): domain Bacteria; phylum Verrucomicrobiota; class Verrucomicrobiia; order Chthoniobacterales; family Chthoniobacteraceae; genus SXWH01. The sequence continues at coordinate 2,481 of JANMLS010000231.1, read as the reverse complement.
CACGATGGCCCCAAGGAAGATGAGGAACAGCGTGGCAAAAACGCAAAGTTTCGAGAGTCGCGAGAGCCAAGGATTGTCGTGCAGCGTGGACATGAGCGGATGAGTTTAATGAACGAAACGGCTGCGGGAAGCGCACAGTTTCATGCCCGGAGCGGAAGCGATGCAAATTTAGTTTCTCCGGCGAGTTGCCGGGAAATATGCACGCTCAGTGATGCGCTGGCAGCGCAGCAGCAGCGGCTTGCTTTTTCAGCGTCTCGCGCTGGGCAGCGAATACTTTTTGCGTCGCGTCTTGCTGGTCTTTGAACCATGCGTCGAAGTCTTTTTTGTCCTCTACGGTGTAGTCGGCACGCATCCCGAAGTGGCCGGCTCCGCAGAGCTGGGAGCAGATGATTTCCCATGCGCCAACGGTGATTGGCTTGAACCACATCGGCGCTTCGAGGCCCGGCGTTGCGTCTTGCTGGATGCGCATTTGCGGAAGGCAGAAGCCGTGGATCACGTCGCGGCTGCTGACGCGGACGACTGTAATCCTTTGGTTCTCAAGGTGCATGTTGCTGGTGACTACGGTGTCGTCTGCGGAGTTCGGGTCGTTGGGGTCAATGCCGAGGTTGTTTCCGCCGCCGACGAAGCGCGGGTGTTGTGCGCCGAATTTCTGGTCGGGGCCTGCGTAGTGGAAGAACCAGCCGAATTGGTAGCCGATGGCGCGGATGCGGAGCGGGTTTTTTTCATCGGACGGAAATTCGTTCACGCGCTTGCCCCAAAGCGGGATGGCGAAGCCCAGAAGGATGACGGCTTCGACGATGACGACGCTGGCTTCGAGATGCGTGGAAACGTGGCTGGTGACGCCGTGGTAATCGGCCTTCGGGTTTTTCCCAGCACGGAAACGCCAGAGCGTGTAGAGGAAGTAGGAAATCCAGCCTACGAAAAGGATGAGCATGAACCAGTGGCAGAAGTTCAGCATGTGGTCGATTTCCTTACCATGCTCGGAGTGGTTGGGCAGGATGCCCATGAGCTTGTTCAGGTCGAGCCAGTCGGAAATTGCGGCAATCGTCATATCAGGCGTTAGAAGTGGTTGGTGCGTTGATGGCTTTGCGCCATAGGAAAAATGCGGTGGCTCCGGTGGCTGCGAAGATGAATCCCACGAGGCCGAGTAGAACCCACAAGGTTGTATTGGAGGCTTCGCGCATCACGGTATCGTCGCCGCCCATGCAGACGGCGCAGGCTTGGGCGTTGGTTTGGAGGGCGGCGAGTGCGAGGAAAATGGCGAGTCCCTTTAGTCCTTTGTATCCCTTTTGTCCCTTGAGTGATTCTGAAGGGACAAAAGTGACCGAAGAGACAGAAAGGACGTTGGGTAGATCGGTGCGCGTCATACGAGTGCCTTGGTTTTCCTCATAAATCGCACGCCGTAAATCGGCAGTAGGAGCGCGATGGCTCCGAAGCCGTAGGTCATGGCTGCGGTGCCTTGATTTTCCACATTCCACCACGCGACGCCGCCGCACAGTAATGCGCTGAGGAGGATGAAGCTGATGTGAAAGTAGCGGAGCGACATAGGTTGCTTAATGATACCAGTGCGAGCTGGTGGGAATCGGGTCCACCCATGCGAGGTAGAAGAGCATGAAAAGCGCGAAGGCAAAGAAGAAGGTAAAGAGTAGCGGACGCCAGATTTCCATCGTCTCCTGCTTCAAGTGCATGAACCACGCTCCGACGAGGCAGACTTTGAACGTCGCCACGATTAGACCGATGACGATGTTGATGGCGTCACCCTTAACGCCAATCAAACCGAATGCCCATTTGGTGAGGCCGATGTGGGCGAAATCAATGTAGGAGAGAGCGACGGTGATCGCGGTGAAGACGAACAACAATACTCCGATGACGAGATAGACTTTGGTGTGCGCAAAGAGGCTCCCGTGATGGGCGTCGTGGCCGTGGGCGTCGGCTTTGTGGTCAGCAGTTGGTGAATGGTCGGACATGGTGCGCTACAAGAGATAGAAGATTGGGAATACGAAGATCCAGATGAGGTCAACGAGATGCCAGAAAAGGCCGGAGACTTCGATGCGGTTGCAGAGCTGTTCGGGGTTTGTGTAAAACAGCTTCGCGCCGCCTTTGATGGGCAGCCAGAAGTAGATAAAGCAGATGCAGCCCGCGAGAACGTGGGCACCGTGGAGTCCGGTGATCATGAAGTAGGTCGCGAGGTAGGTATTGAGCTTCGGAACGAGCGGGCCGTGGCCAGCGACGAGGTCGCGCTTATCAATGATTAGGTGCTGGTCGCCCTTGGAAGCATGGATGATCGGGCTGTCCTTCATTCCGAGTTCCGAAATGTTTGCCTGCTTGCGCGGCATGAAGTGCGCCTTGTCGTTGTCCGGGTCGTAAGGCTTGGCGTTTTCAGCATCCACGGCATGAACGCTGATGGTGTTCATGCGCTGGAGGATTTCCGCTTTTTTCTTGGGGTCGAGATTGGGTGCCTTGAGGGTTGCGATGTCTTCG
>JANMLS010000141.1:0-14415 GCA_031372675.1 Verrucomicrobiaceae bacterium | reverse complement strand
GGCGTGAGCGATGGAAAAGCGCCGCGTGTGATGGCTTATGATTTGCAGCCGGATGGTGGCGTCGCAAATGAGCGTGTTTTTTTTGATGCGCTCAAAATACGCAAACAAGGCGAGAGAGGTTCTTGCGACGGATTGAAAGTGGATGCGCTCGGAAACGTCTGGGCAACAGGCCCCGGCGGGGTGCTGATTATTTCCCCAGCGGGCAAACTGCTCGGTCGGATTCTCACCGGGCAGGCTACGAGTAATTGCGGCTGGGGTGATTCGGATGGCGCCACGCTTTATATCACTGCGGATATGTTTCTGCTGCGGGTGAAGACGCTCACAAAAGGCGCAGACTGGGGTTCGCGGTAATTATTGATTGTTGAAAGTGCGCGCGGCGGGCGATGGTGGGGCATCGACCAGTCATCGCCAATTTTCACCATCCGCGAAAAGTGGAAGCGCAGCGTCCGCAAGGAACGTAGGCCGATTTTTGTCCGTGCAATTGGCATCCCTTACAAAGTGGAGATCGAGCCGGAGCGCAATCCGAGCAAAGTGGATCATGTGTGGATGACGATGGAGTGTCCGCCGACGGGAAGGTTGATCATCTCCATCAATACGCTCTCCCGCTTTAATCGCGATGCGGGCTTTGATGCGCGAATCCGGTTGAGTGTGATTTCCTCACGGTATGAAGAGCGACCGGAGCCTGTGCTGGAGCGCCACGAGCCGCTAGATTACACGGTTTTGGAGTCGCTGCATCCCGTGGATTACTTCGCGGTGGACCACGATCCGCTGGAGGAGTTGCTCATTAAAAAGTGCAATGAAGCTGTGCGGGCGGAAGTGTGGGGCGAGCTGTACATTCGCGAGCATCTCGGCATCCACCAGATACACAGCCGCAGGGCGAGTTGCGCAGTGGAGCACGACATTATCGGGCGCGATGGTGGCCTGCGGCTCTACTACCGCGATGGGACTGCGGAGCTACTGCTGTTCAAATTTTGCGGACAATGAGCAAGGTGAACTGCCGCTGGCTGGGGAGGATTTCTTTCGAGGAGGGACTGCGAATGCAGGAGGAAATCATCGCGCAAAAAGCGGGCGATTCATCGCTGCCGGACGAGGTTCTTTTGCTGGAGCACGATCCCGTTTTCACCATCGGGCGCACGCTCGATAAATCCTCGCTACGTGATCCGTCGCAGCTCCCTGCGCCGCTTGTCATCACCGGGCGCGGCGGGCAGGCGACGTGGCATGGGCCGGGCCAGCTTGTCGGTTATCCGCTGCTCGATTTGCGGACTCGCGGGCAGGATTTGCATCGGCATTTGCGGAGCATCGAAGATGTGTTGATCGAGCTATGCGCGAAGTTTTCTGTGAACGCGGGCAGGCGTGAAGGACTAACCGGCGTGTGGGTGGAGGACCGCAAGCTCGCAAGCATCGGAGTCGGCGTGAGGAAGTGGATTTCCATGCACGGCTTCGCGCTGAATGTCTGCGGGGAACTGGATGGTTTCGCACACATCACGCCATGCGGAATCGCCGGTGTGGCGATGACAAGTCTCTCGCGGGAAGCCGGGCGCGAACTAGGCGTGCGCGAGGTGGCGGATGCTTTCGCAACACTCGCTGGCTTGCTCTGAATACAAAAAAAAGCGGGAACGCCGGAGCGTTCCCGCCTTTGTGAAACTCGTTGGAGTTTAGATTACTTCTTGTCGTCGCCACCGGGCTTTTTATCGCCATCGGGTCCACGGCCTTCGCCACGTTTTTGGAATGATTCCTTCATCTTGGCTTTCTGCTCGTCGGTGAGCACTGCCTGGACTTCTTCAAGCTGGGCTTTCATTGCAGCCTTGATTTTTTCGCGATCCTCTTCGGTGAGATTCTCGCGGCCTTTTTCGCGGAATGCTTTCATTGCGTCAGCATTCTTGGCGTAAATGGCTTTGATTTTATCCTGCTGCTCTTGGGTGAGGCCGAGCTTCTCAGTCATCATCTTGAGGCGTTCTTCAGGACCGAAGCCGCCGGGGCCGCCGGGGCCACCGGGACGACGTCCTTCGGGCTTTTTCTGGTCTTCAGCTTTGCTGAGTTGTGTGGTGGAAAGCAGCGCGAGCACTGCAACGGCGATGGATTTGATGGATGTTTTCATCGAGAAATGAAACAGCGGCGATTTTGGAAAGTCGCAGAAATTTTTTATGCTCAAGCGTTCACGCCGGAATGTTTCATCCAGTTTGCGAAAACCCACTGGCACCACAGAAACAAGCGTTCATCGGACTTCCCAGCCCGATGCGAGGCATCGCGGGATGCGAGAAATTGATGCGAGAATCCGCGCGGGATGTCCTGCGGAGGAAATTGGAAATGTCCTTCGCGGAGCCAACTTCCGATGGGCATTCCGAATCCTTTTTTTGGTCTATCAATGATGGCATCGGGGATGATGCCGCGCAGGGCGCGTTTCAAAATCCACTTGGTCTGACCGTCGCGGAATTTGAGCTGCCACGGGATGCGGCGGGCGAGGTCCACAACTTCAATATCCAAGAATGGCGAACGCGCTTCCAGCGAGCAAAGCATCGAGGCGCGATCCACTTTTGCGAGGATGTCGTCGCGCAAATAAATGTCCGTCCACCATTGCAGCGAGCGGTCCACGAGGTCTGGCTGCTTGCAGCGATCCCACGCTTCAATCGCCTCGCTGAAAACCTCCTCCGGTTCGCACGGCTCGCCGATAAAATCAGCGATTTCCTTTGGCTCCAGCGCGGACATCCAGACCGCATTCCACATCGCTGGCGGATAGCTTGCGCCGCGCAGAAAGCGCTTCACTTTGAAATCGAAGCTCACATTTTTGTGCGACACGGGAAGCCGCGCTGCGAGCATACGGATGCCTTGATGCACGGGCTTCGGAATCCACCGATGCCACAGCTCCGCAGCGCGGAGAGCCTTAAATGGATCGTAACCCGCAAACAGCTCGTCGCCACCATCACCGCCGAGCGCGACGGTGACATGCTGCCGCGTAAAACGGCTCAACAAGTAGGTTGGCAAAAGTGAGCCGTCGCCGAGCGGTTCATCGAGACGCGAGATGAGTTGCGGAAGCAGCTCGCGGCTCTTTTCGAGGTCGAGTGTTTCGTGGTGATGCGCACAGCCGAGTGTGTCTGCGACAAGTTTTGCGTGGCTGGATTCATCGAAGGTCGGGTCAGTGAATCCGATACTGAAAGTGTTCAGTTTTCCGCGTGGAATGTGACGCGCCGCAAGTGCCGCGATGCCGCTGGAATCAATGCCGCCGCTGAGAAAAACGCCGAGTGGAACATCCGCCATGAGTCGCCGTTTGGTCGCAGCTTCGAGTGTGCTGGCAAGCTGCTCCGCGACCGATGATTCATTGTTTAACGCGGAATCCGGCTCGATTTTGAACTCCCACCATTGCGTCGTTTTGAGTTTGCGGGCTGCGAGGTCGTAGGAAAACGAATGCCCGCCGGGCAGCTTCCACACACGCTCTACGATGCTTCGCGGCGCGGGGATGTAGCACCACGCAAAATACTTTCGCACCGCTGCCGCAGAGAGCGAACGAGGGCAGGATGGATGCTCCAGCAGCGCGGACAGCTCGCTGGCGAAACCAAATGTGCCGTGCTCGTGGAAGTAGTAGAGCGGCTTTTTTCCAAAGCGGTCGCGCGAGCCGAAAAGCCGCTTGCGCTCTGGGTCGTAAATGACGAATGCCCACATCCCGTTGAGCCGCTCGACGAACGAATCGCCCCACTCGCGATATGCGTGAAGCAGCGTCTCCGTGTCGCTGTGGTCCGTATGAAATACGTGGCCGAGCGCCGCGAGTTGCTCGCGGAGTGCAGCGTGGTTGTAGATTTCGCCATTAAATACGATACCCAGTTTTCCGCAGCGCACGCATTCGTGCGTCCACATCGGCTGCGCTCCGGTGGCGATGTCCACGATGCTTAGTCTGCGAAATCCGAGGAACACGCGAGCCGCTTCGTCGTGCCACGCGCCCTCATCATCCGGGCCGCGATGTACGATGCGCGTGGACATGCGTTGCAGCGTCTCCCGGTCGCCAATGCCCGTGAATCCAGCTATTCCGCACATACGGCTCGTGTGGTTTTCTTCATTCGCATGGGAGAGCATGGACGAAGGCATCGCTCGGAGTCAGCCTCAATTCAGCATTTCTCAAAAATCCTTCACCCGTTTTTATATTTTAATCTCGCTCTAAAGCCGATGGATAAAGGCTTCGGGGGAATGAGCGGAAACATGGAAAATTGTTGGAACCGCTTCTTTCCGGTATTTATTTGCGCCAATCGCGCTGTGAATGGCTCAACTCCAAGCAACGGATGACAGGGCAAGAAATTTCTGCGGAAAAAGTTTATGACGATTTGATGAAAAATCTTGGCAGCGATGGGCGCAAAGACAAATGCTACACCGCTTCCGGCGGGCAAATCCTGATCGGTTGTGAATAACTTGTGAATACATCCAAAATCATCAATGCCGATAGGTTTTCCGCAGTTTGCCCAATTGCTGGAAAATTTGTTTGCTGTGACGATTCTGTGAATATAAGCGTTCCACATTTGCGACATCTGCAAATACCTAAAGGGGCGTGGTTTATGTATTCAATTACAGGGTTCTCGCCGCCCGGCGTGGAACTCTGATTGCCACGGATATGAGCCGAAAGTGCGTTTCTGGCTCGCGTCCTTCACCTTCAAATAATCATCTTTAACACAGAACACCGCCCCTGTGGATAACACGGACACTCTTACTCATCTCAGCCTGACTTGGAAAGGTATTGCCGAGGAGCTTCGCTCTACGGTTTCACCTGATATTTTCGAGCGTTGGTTCAAGGAAATTGACCTCATGGACCTCACACCCGAGCACATCACGCTCCGGGTGCCGAACGACATTTACAAATACTGGATTGAAGACAATCACATGGGACCACTGCGAGCGGCTGTGTTGATGGTCTTCAAAGGCCCGCGCGAAATCCGCTTTGTTTGCGGACCTTCCGGCAAGGTTTCGGTGCCGGTCCACGTCCATGTTCCCAAGCCAGAAGCCGCGTCGAACGAAAACGTCGAAGAACGTGCGTTGGCAAATGGATTTAACCCGCGCAACACGTTCAATAATTTCGTCGTCGGTCCGACGAATGAATTTGTGGCCGCAGCCTGCCGCGCAGTCGCGGACAATCCCTCGAAAGTGTACAACCCGCTCTTTTTCTACGGCGGAGTCGGTCTTGGGAAAACGCATCTCATGTTCGCTATCGGCCAGCATTTGCAGGCCACGCGGAAGGGGATCAAGATTGCGTATCTCACGAGCGAGAAGTTCACGAACGAGTTCATTGATGCCATCCAAACCGGCACGCTGGTGAAGTTCCGCAAGCGCTACCGTCAGCTCGATGTGCTGTTGATTGACGACATCCAGTTTCTCGCTGGCAAGGAGCGTTCGCAGGAGGAGTTTTTCCACACGTTCAACACGCTTTTTGATGGGCATAAACAGATTGTGATGACCTCGGATCGCCCGCCATCCGAAATCGGAAATCTCGAACCGCGTCTTGTCTCCCGCTTTGAATGGGGGCTTACCGCAGAAATGCAGCCGCCGGAAGTGGAGACGCGCACGGCGATTCTCCAGAAAAAAGCCGCAACGCTGGGCGTGGTCGTTCCGAAGGAAATCCTCTCGTATCTCGCGGAACGAATTCGCACCAACGTGCGCCGACTCGAAGGCGGACTCATGCGCGTGGCCAGCTACATTTCTCTAAATGGCGGAAGGCCCAGCGATGAGCGCATCGAAATGTTGCTAAAGGATATTCTGCAAGAAGAGGCGCGTCGCGCGGTGAACGTGGAGCAAATCCAGAAGCGCGTCGCCGAGCACTTTGACATCCGTAATGCCGACATGACCGGCAAGCGTCGCCCGAAGAACATCGCATTCCCAAGGCAGATCGCGATGTATCTCACCCGCGAGCTTACCAAAATGTCGCTCGTCGAAATCGGCGTGGCATTTGGCGGGCGCGATCACGGCACCGTGCTTCACGCGCATCGGCTCATCAAAGAGCGGATGTCCGGGGATGACAAAATCCGCTCCGTGGTCCGCTTCCTTGGCGATCAGCTTTCCCGCTAAGGCTCCACATTAAAATGAAAACGCTCCGTGGATTTCTGTTTGCCGTTTGTGCGCTGATTTCGGCGTGCTCGACTCCATCCGGCGCGCCGCTGAAGACCGTCAAACATGTGGACCTCGTGCGTTACATGGGCGACTGGCGCGTGATCGCGAACATCCCGTATTTTGCGGAGAAAGACTGCGTGGATACTGTCGAAAGCTACGGCCTGCGAAAAGATGGGCGAATTGATAACTGGTTCACCTACCGCCGCCCATCGTGGGATACGCCGAAGAAAAAAATCACCGCGCTCGCGTGGGTTCACAACAAAGAGACCAATGCCGAGTGGCGTGTGCGGTTCTTCGGTCTTGTCACGGTGTCCTACCTCATCCTCGATGTGGACCCGCAGTATCGCTGGGCTGTCGTCGGGCATCCTTCGCGAGACTACGGCTGGATCATGGCCCGCGAACGCACGATGCCGGAGAAAACCTATCGCGAAATCATCGGGCGCCTGGCTGGGCAAGGCTACGACACATCGCGCTTTGTCAAAGTGCCGCAGGTATTCGTTCCGCCGGTGCAATAATCGCGGGGGTGTGCGGAAAGTAGCTCGCGAGTCCCTTCGCGACTGAGAAACTCCCGCGTAGCGACCAATCAAATGATGTGTCGCTTCGCGATTAGCGTAATGCCGCGAAGGGACTCGCGGGCTACTTTTTTAGCGCCCCGGCAGATCGAGTTCCGGGCCTTCCATGTTTTCGTATTCGGCGAGGTGGTCGGGGCGGAGCGGCTCGCTGATTTTGTATTCCTCACCGAGCCATTTTCCGAGGTCCACCATCTTGCAGCGCGGGGAGCAAAATGGACCCATCGGCGGCGCGAAAAAATCCACTGCGCATCCACAAACTACGCATCGGATCGTGTGCTTTTCCTTTCCGCCCATCTTCAACGAAGCTCCAGTCTTCCCGGTGTAAAATTGTCGCGTTCGATAGATGGGTAGGCTTCCGGCTTTGGACGAGAACTGCTCTTGTTGTTGATTGCCAAAAGTCCGCCGATGACTGCGAGGATGGCTAAAACGAGCAGCGTGATTTTCATCCAGCTCAATGGATATTTTCCGGCGATTTTGCCTGTGTATCCGTTCACGACAACTTGGTAGGAATTCCGGTGGTAGTTATAAGTCAGAAGCCAGACGGGAACGAGGATGTGCTTGAATGTCTGTGCTGAAAAATCTGCTTCGACCTCCAGATTTTTGTGCGTGTCGCCCGGCACCTGGCTGGCGCAAAGGGAACGTGTCTTTGCCTCCATGATTTCCTGTGCGTGCTGCGCGGCGGCAATGAGGTCTATTTGATACTGCTCGACGATCCATCCGCTGAGGAATCCGGCGTTGTAGGGCTTGAGTTCTTCGAGCGTGGGGAATGGCTCCACTTTCCGCAGAAGCGTGGCGTCCACTCCGCGTGTGGCGGGGACAAGTTCGTCGTCGAAAAAATGATCGAGATGCCCGCTCGATGGATACCAGCGGACTTTGCGCACGCGGCGCGTCTGGCGGTTGCCGTTCGAGTCGGTGTAGCTTTCCGATTCGTAGTAGTAATCGCCGGAGGTCGCCGTCCAGTCTGCGGCAACCTGCGAGTCAAACGTCCAGTAAGGAATGTAGATTCCCTTCACCGTGTCCGTCAGCGCCTTGGTGCCGAGCTTGTTTGGGGCAAACCACCGCGAGCCGTACCATTGCCGGATGGATTCGCGCACGTTCACCTCGCTGAGTTTGAATTCGAGCACCGATTCGGGTCTCACGGGGCGGATGTTTTCATCCACGGGAATGATGCTGGCCGAGCCGCAGAAATCGCAGCGTTGCGCGGCGCGGGATGGCTCAAAAACGGTGATTGCCTGACAACTCTGGCATTTCACCGAGCGGGTCTCAGTCGCCCAGCCGCGTTGTTCGGGATCAAGATTTTGCAGCGCGGTGACGAGGCAGTTTTCCTTTATCTCGCCCTCGGCCTCGCCAGGCTGCATCGGTGCGCTGGTGCCGCAGTAGTTGCATACGAGCAGTTGTTTTGCGGGATTCCAGACTGCTTCCGCGCCGCAGCTCGGGCAGTTGAATTTGTTCTGTGCGTGGACTTCTTCCATTTAGGGCAGTTCGATTGAATCAAAACGAAAGGGGACGGAAATCACGGATTTCGGAGTCACGACATAGACTTTGGCGATCATCCCGGCTGGCGCTTTTTCGCGCAGGGAGATGCTGATGTTCTTCGGGCCGCCGCCGAAGCTCGATGAGCTGCTACCTGAGGTTTCCACCACTTTCCCATCCGTGGTGCAAAACTCCACCGAAGCGACGACACCTTTTGCGTCGGCGAGTTTGTAGGACGCTTCGCTGTTCTTCGGCGCATCAAAGGTGAGCGTCACGCCCGCAGCTTTGAGCGCTGCGTTTTCGAGCGGTTTGCCTGCTTCTTTGGCGAGGTCCACGCTGATGACGCTGGCGGGGTCTTTGGCGGGAATGAGCAGCTCCAGCGTGCCGATAATCTTCGCAGTCTTCGCGGCACGCGCCGGGCTGGTGATGTTCAGGCGATGCTCGAATTCGCCTGCTTTTTTCTCGCTGGAAAAGCCGAACTTTTTCTCCAGTGAAGAAAATCCGTCCGAGCCGAAACTCATGCGCGAGGCTTTGCTGATGTCATTTCCCGTGTCGTCTTTTGCTTCGCTGATTTTGAGTTTCATCCCTTTTGCTTCGAGCAATTCAGGGCCGGTTAATTTCAGCGAAACTTCGAGGCCGGCCATCGAGAACTCTGATTTGGTGCGCGTGTCGGTGACGGAATCTACGGTAATCTTCACTTCAGCCGAAGCGAGGGAAACGAGGCCGAGTGTTGCGAGGAATGTGAGTTTTGTGGTGTTCATGGCGCTGGATAATTAGCCGCTCTCAAGCGGTGTGACAAAAAAGATTTGGTGGTTTTATTTTTGCAGGAAAAAGCCGCGTTGTCTTTCAGTGATGGGTTTCCCGAGGCGCTCAAGGACGGCGAGCATGTCTTCCCAGACTTTGCGTTTTTCCGCGTTGGACTGGTTGCGGAGTAAATAGGACGGGTGGTACGTGGGCATGACGGGGATGCCTTGGAACTCCTGCCAGTTGCCGCGAAGTTTGGTGATGCCGGCCTTCTCTATATTGAGCAGTCCCTCGACTGCCGTGCCGCCGAGGGCGACGATCACTTTCGGCTCCACGATTTCGATTTGCTGGATGAGATACGGTTTGCAGACGGCCATTTCTTCGGGCTTGGGCTTGCGGTTTCCCGGCTCGCCCGGCGGCATGTCGGGGCGGCATTTGAGGACGTTGGCGATGAAAACATCGCTGCGGCGCATGGCCATCGCCTCGATGATCTTTGTGAGCAACTGCCCGGCTTTTCCTACGAATGGCTCGCCGACCATGTCCTCATCCGCGCCCGGAGCTTCGCCGACAAACATGATTTCCGCATCGGGATTGCCGATTCCGAAAACGACTTGCGTGCGGGTTTTCACGAGATGCTCGCATTTCATACAGGCGAGGACCGGGCCGCGTAGTGCTTCGAGCCGCGCTGCTTTTCCCAAGCCTGCCGCTGTGAGTTGCGGCGGCGGCGCGATGGGAGCAGGCGGTCGCAGCGGAGCAGGAGTCTCCACTTTGCGGGTCGCTGGGAGCGGCGTGGGTGCCGCTGGCTTTGGCTGCGAAGCGCGGGCAGTCGCAGCCAGCCGAGCAAGGGCGGAGGCGGTTGCTTGCACGCCTGCCTTGCGCTGTTCGAGCGATTGGACGGCGCGGTGTACGATGTCGAGAGCGGGTTCACTCATGGTTGAATTGGTGTTTTGACATCGGGGTAATTGCAATCCCGCTGCGCGATAGATACGAGATTTTACGCGAATTTTTCAATCCACGCGGATCGGTCAATTGGGATTTATCCGGTTTTCCCGCTTGACCCTTTTCGCCAGTCCCCGTTCTATCCGCCCCTCGTTCGCCGGACTTGGCTGCAACGGACATAAATTATGCCCGAAAACTTGGGAAACATTGTTTGGACGCTCTGTTATGCAGCGGTGCTAATCGGCCTGTCACTTTACGGCCTGCATCGTTACGTAATCGTCTATCTATATCTTAAAAACAAAAAGAACGTGCCGGTGCCTGCCAGCATGTTCGAGCAGCTACCTCGGATTACCGTCCAGTTGCCCATGTTCAACGAACTTTACGTCGTGGAACGGCTTCTGGATTCCGTGTCAAAGCTCGAATACCCGCGCGATCTTTTGGACATTCAGGTGCTTGACGATTCGATAGACGAAACCCGCGAGCTTGCCGAAAAGCGCGTCAAGGAGCTGAAAGCTGCCGGTCTCGACATCGTTCACATTCACCGCACCGACCGGACGGGTTACAAAGCGGGTGCTTTGGAAAACGGGCTGAAAATCGCAAAAGGCGAATACATCCTCATCCTCGACGCCGACTTCGTGCCGGAGCCGGACGTGCTGCTGAAGACCGTGCATTACTTCACCGACCCGCAGGTTGGGATGATTCAGACGCGCTGGGGGCACTTAAACCGCACACATTCCCTGCTCACCCGCGTGCAGGCGATGTTCCTCGATGGGCATCTTCTTCTGGAGCAAACGGGCCGCAACCGCAGCGGGCGCTTCATCAATTTTAACGGCACCGCCGGAGTTTGGAGAAAGTCGTGCATCGTGGACGCGGGCGGCTGGCACCACGACACCCTCACTGAAGACCTCGATCTTAGTTATCGCGCACAGCTCAAAGGATGGAACTTCGTCTTCCTGCCAAATCTCGTCACCCCTGCCGAATTGCCGGTGGACATGAACGGCTTCAAGAGCCAGCAGCACCGCTGGACGAAAGGAAGTATCCAGACTTGCCGCAAACTTCTGCCCGCGATTTGGGATTCCGACCTGCCGCTCAAAATCAAACTGGAAGGCACCGTGCATCTCACGTCGAACTACGCATTCCTGCTTCTGTTCTGCATCTGCGTCCTCATGCACCCCAGCACGGGCGGCATCGCCGGCGGCATGGTGAATGACGAGGGCGAGCACTCTTGGATGCGAACGATTTTCATCAATATCCCAATCTTCATCACCGGCTCATTCCCGGCGATTGTGTTCTATATTGTGTCGCAGCGGGAACTTTACCCGCGCTCGTGGTTGCGCGAAGTGCTCTATCTCCCCGCGCTCCTCGCACTCACCATCGGCCTTGCCGTGAACAACGCTTGGGCCGTGATTCAAGGCATGGTCGGCAAGACCGGAGAATTTACACGCACCCCGAAATACGGCGTTCACAGCCAGTCGAATAGCTGGAAGAAAACGAAGTATTCCCCGATGAAATCCATCCTCCCATTCATCGAGATTTGTTTCGCGGCTTACTTCAATTACTTCCTGATTAACGAAATCCGATACGGCAACTGGTTCGCCGTTCCGTTCCTCGTGCTGTTTGCCGTCGGCTTCACCTACGTCGCGTTTTGCTCGCTCGTGCAGTGGTTTCCCCGCCTGCGCAATCCGTGGAAAAATGCCGACGACACGCTTTCTGCCTAACGCTTCCGAATGTTCAAGGTTTCGTCTCACAGCAAAATGAGCCTGACTAAACAACGACTGACTGCGAGGTGCGCAAATTGAGGACACTCCTCTTTGCCGCCGCTCTCCTCAGCATCACACTCGCATCGTCGGCACTCGCCGCCGAAGACATCCAAATCAAAGTCAGCGTGCCGGAGCAAAAGCTCTACGTTTTTGACGGCGCAAAAAAGCTCGCCTCCTACCGCGTCTCCACCTCCGCCTTCGGAATCGGCGACCGTCGCGGCACTTACACCACGCCGCTCGGCCACCTCGAAGTCGCCTCCAAAATCGGTACCGGCGCACCGCTCGGCACCGTCTTCAAAGGCCGCTCCCGCACCGGCGAAATCTGCCCGGTTAATGCCAAGGGCCGCGATCCCATTGTCACAAGAATCCTCCACCTTCGCGGACTCGAAAAACAAAACTCCCGCGCTTACGGGCGAGGCATCTACATCCACGGCACACCCGACGAACGCCAAATCGGTCGCCCCGCCAGCTACGGCTGCGTGCGGATGAAAAGCCGCGACATCATCCGCCTTTTCGACCTCGTGCCCGTGGGTGCCTCGGTAGAAATCACCGACAAACGAATCAGCACCGGCCTATTCAGTTTCGTCTCCCGCCCCGCTGTCGCCACGCCGAAGATCGCGACGAAGATCAAGTAGCTTTCGGGGAACTCCCGCACTCCAAGGCGCGTTGCGCTCCGCAGTCACCTACCCGCTGACGATGCGGGCGATTAGTTGGTTGAGAATGATTTCCTTATCCGTCGGCGAAGTCACCAGCGCTACGTTTGCTTCGAGGCACGCGGCGAGCGATTTGCGAAGCTCCGGGAGCGTGTAGCGGTGGGCGTTGCCGGCGGCGATGCCGAGCGGGTAGGCGTTTAGTTTGCCCTCTTTCGTTCTCGGTAAATGGGAGATCGCGTCGGCAGGGAGACGCTCCAGTTGATTGCCAAACATGAATGGCTGCTGCGGTTTCGAGAGCTTGTGGCGGAGCATGAGGTCTTTTACGAGGAGGAGGTTGCGGACGGTGGGGATGATGGCCACGAGGATGATGCCCATCTCGCTCTCGCCGTGGAAAAGCAACTGCTTGAGCAGCTCCAGCGCACGCGGGAGACGCCGCGCGGAGATTGCGTTGCCTAGCTCAAAAATCACGCCGCTGCGTGAGAGCGGGGTAAGCAGTCGCACGTCGTCCTCCGTCACGTTGCGGCGGGTTTTGCCGAGGTAGAGATTGAGCTTTTCGAGTTCGCTTGCGATGAGCCGCCGGTCGCCGCCGGTGTAGAGTGTGAAAAGCTCCGCAGCGTCGCGGTCGAGTGCGAGGTCCAGCTTTCGCGCCAAGTCCTGCACGAGCATTCCGGCATTATTTTCCCAGCCTGCTTTCGTGCTATCTAGTCCCTCGAAAACCTGTGTCTGCGCACACTTGAGCAGCGATTTGTAAAACGTCCTCCGCTTGTCCACCTCCGTCGCGCTGAGTAAAAAGCGCGTGCCCTCCGGCAGCCCTGCGTCCAGGACGGCGAGTAGTTTTTCCAGTCCGTTGATGGTGGATTCCGAGCGGCCAATGACCGAGTCGGCGAGAAAGTTCACGTTCTTCATCCACACCAGCTTCTCGCCGCCAAACATCCCGAAAGTCTGGAGCGCATCCAGCGCAGTGTGAATCGCACGCTCGGCCTGCTCGACGTTTTCCGCCGCGCAATCAATCGTCTCCAAGCCGAAGTCGCCGCCGGGATTCAGCTCGCGCGAAAGCTCCAGTGCGACGCGCTTCACCTCGAACTCGTCGCTGCCGATGACGGCGTGGATGGCGGCTTTTTGTTTGGCGGATTTGGCTGCGGGCATGATGCGGTTTGCCGGCTCCTCGCACGTCACGGATTCGACGGCACGAGATTGCTGGTCGCGAAAGGCTTAAACTCCCGCTCCAGCGCCTCCAAGTTCATAAATCGCGTGCCATACGCTTTGCCCAGCGCCGTCGCGAATTGGTTCCCCTTAGAGAGCGACTCCATCAACGCCGCAAACGCCTTGCGGTCCACCGTCATCAGAAAGCGCGTCAGCTTTTCCGACTCATCGTAAAACGTGAGCATCTTCAGCGTATCCGCCGGATACCGCGCAATCGTCGTCAGTTCCGCCAGCGGGATAAACGCTTCCGCCGACACCGTGCGAAAGCGCGGCTTCGAGTCAAAACCCCGCGCCCGATAAAACGCACTCCGGCAGCGAATCGCCGAGTTCTCCGCAAACCCTTCGTTTAACCACAGCGGCACCCCGCTTCCGAAAAATCGCCCAATCACGAGATGCGCGATTTCATGCGCCAGCGTCTCATCATTGAGCACGCCCGCGCCGCGTCGTTTCAAAAAAAGCGCACCCGCCGAATGAATCCCGCCCGTCCGAGGATCGAGCACGCCCGCACGCTGAAACGCCTTCCACGAATCATCCGACTCAAACAAAAAGATGTGCGCTTTCCGCTCCCACTGAGTCGTGTCGCGCTCCAGCTCCTTCGCGATGACGCGGTAAAAAAACTCCGCCTCCGTGGACACCGCCGCGACCGTCTCCTTGTTGGTAAAATGGAACACAAAATTCGTGCTCTCCCCATGCGCCCACTTCTGCCCCGCAGCATCCAGCGCCACCACCTCCAGCGGAGACATCGCTGCGCGATTCAGCTTCGTCGCATCCATTTCCTTAAACGCCGCCTCCGGTAACTGCGCCGAAGCCCCCGCGAGCAGGAGAGCAAAAATCCCCGCTGCCAAAGCGGAGAGCAGCATCTTTTGTTGGCGCATAGATTTCCTCATCGTGAGCGCTCCATAAGAAAGAACCCTGCCACCAGCGGGAGAATCGCGTTCTGCCCGGCGCAAACAAAGGAGACGTAACGGAGTCCCGATGTATCGGGACTCC
>JANMLS010000140.1:0-6231 GCA_031372675.1 Verrucomicrobiaceae bacterium | reverse complement strand
GACCGCGCCAAAGTGGACATCCGCATCGGCAAACTCCAAAAACTGCGCGACCAAGACCTCGTCACCAAAACCACCGAGATCCGCGACCTCGCCAACATCGCCCAAGGCGAAAACGGCGCGGCAGGCCGTGGAGTCACCAGCGCCCGAGTCACCGCTCTCACCGCCGCCATCGCCACCTACGAAATCCTCCGCAACCAGCCGCGCGGCCAAATCGTCAACCGCACCACCTACCTGCGCGACCTCGCCACGCGAGTCGCCGCCCTCATGGAAGACATCCGCGACCTCGACGACCTCGTCCTCCAAATGGACTCCGGCGACGCCGGCCGCCTCTTCATCGCCGCCTGGAAACAAGCCCGCATCATCCTAGACGCCGGCCACGGCCCCGCTGAAGAAGAAACACCCACCCCGCTAACGCCGTAGAATCGGGTGCGCGAAACTAAATATTTGACACTAAATTCTCTGAACTGGATGAAACTATTACATGCTGGCTTACTAGCAATTTGTTTAATTTCACTGCTTACGTCAGCACATGGTCAAATTATTGTTACGCCTCCAACAAAAGCGGCCGTTGCTCTGGATCGCGACTGGGAAACGCAAATGAAAGGTGGAGATGCCACGATGAAAGATCTGGCGGTGCTGTTGTTACCTTACGCAAAGGCATCAAGAGATCCGTCTTCAAGCACAAATTTGACAATCTACAAAGGCGTCACTTACCTGATGCCATATAAAACCGCTCGAAAAACTCTCGGCCTACAAGACGGTATAGTGAGTAAGAATAAACTGGCGTGCCCTGGCTTCCCAAAAGATTCATTTTTTCATTACTCTTTTAACGGTCTGTTTGAGGGTAACTACCGGCGGATGTGCATCGTTGTCGATAAAGCAGATCAAGTGGTTTGCATTCAATTGGTATCTGAAAACCCTATCAAAGATAAGGTGCATAGTTTTGCATATTATAGTTCGGATTACAATTACAATGATTGGTATACATATGATTTCGTAAATGCTCGCTCTAAAGCCATAAAGTCATACCGCGTAAGACACGACATGTCTCGCTACACAGATTATGGTAATGCTGAAATTGTCTCCTACGATAATAGCACTCCGCGCCTGCTTCGTATTGATAGTATTTTACTGCCAAGTGAAGGTCATGCAATCGAGGCTACTAGGTGGTACCTGCCCATGCATCTCGCAGGGCTGATTTTGCAATGTGTTAAACATGTGGCACCAGAATCCAAGATGCTTAAATGATGATTACCCATGCGGCCCCAAGCCCATAGCTTCGTATGAAAACTAAACTGTCTAAATTCTTCTGTCTCATTTTAGTAGGCGTAACAAATTTTGCTGCCGCCCAATTCGCACCCAATGATGACGTTGAGTTACTAACTGACGAGCCTCTGTTATTTAATACCACCGTTCACAGACAGGGGAAAAAGGGAGAGCGTTTTAGTGTTGCTGCGTATCGCCCTGAGACGCGCAAGGTTTTCCTTATTTCAAAAGACGAGAAGGGCAAAACAATAGCCCTCAATGTGCCCGAGGCAGCGGTAGTGCGCGTAAAAAAAGATCCCGCCGTAGTAAATGAGCAGGCATTTGCCGCCATGCGAGAAGGACGACTAGTTGAGGCGCAAAAACTAATGTTTCAGGTTGCGGCTTTGGATCCTGAGCGAAGTGTTTGTGGAGAAATTGCGACGCAACTGGGACGAATCAACACCGCTCAGCTTGCGTATGATCAGGAATTAAAGAAGCTGCCACAAATTGAAGCTGAAGTACAGCGTCGCCTTCGTAATGCCGCAATTACAGACCGTCCGAATCCACTGAACGCAAACGACAACTCAAATCAAGTTCGTGCAGAACAGATGCGACAAGACGCTGAACTTTGGGGGACGAATGCAAAGGCGTTAATCAAAACCAAGCAAGAGATGGTTGCTTCGGAACTTCAGCGATTCGGAGTGCTTGCTGAAAGCCGAGTTACCAACGGTGCTTATGGAGAAGCACTGAACATAAGAGACACAATCAAAACACTTATCTCACGCTTACCCAATCAAGATGGTATGCCAAACATTGAGTTCAACGACAATATGCTCAAACCTCGCAGGCCGCCAGTGGGAGGTGGTGTTCCGGGCCTTGATCCTAGGCGACCAGTGGGAGGTGGAATTCCCGGTCTTGATCCTGTGCCCGCTGCGAATGCCACTACATTTGAAAGCAACCTAGAAATTTCAGAGTTGGAAAAACGAGCCGCCCTATCAACTATGAACTTGGACTTGGCCAGACGTAGTCTTGCTGCCAAAAAACTGAACAGCGCACTTCTTTCAGCCTCAGCGGGCTTAGCAGCAGAACATGGTTCCTACAGCCTCCGCCGCCTTCATGACGACATATCGGCCCGCATTGAAGTATTTAACAGGGCGTTCGCGGCGGCATCTGGACACGAGCAATTAAAGCAATATGAAAAGGCTCTTAAAACCTTGGAGCTTGCACGTGAGGACTGCACTGACCACGAGGCAAGCGAAGCACTGATTGCCACCCTGAAAAAAACAATTGCAGAAAAGGATCAGCGCATCGCAAAAGCAAAAACTGCGGAGGCAGCGCAGAGTTATGCCAACGCCCTAGAAATTTATGAAACCTATGCGATGGAGGAAGATGTTAAGCGCGTCCTCCCTTTGCATGCTAAACAGAAGGAGACGGAGGGCGATTTCCTTACCGCCCATTCAATTTATGAAAAAGTCGGAGCACATGCGGATATGCAGCGAGTCTTGGTGATGAAGGACGAACAGATTACAGAATACGGGAAAGCACGTGTATTTCTCGTAGATGGCAAATTCGCTGAAGCGCTCGCTATCTACCGTCGCTACAAAAACAACCCATTGGAGAAAGACGCTTTGCGACAACAGGGTATCTTTTTGGAGGCGCAGGGGAAGTTTGACGAGGCGATTGAAGTTTACCGCGAAGCGCAGTTCTCAGATGAAATTGCGCGAGTGAAGAAGTTTGTGAGCGAGCGTGAGTCAAATCTCAAGGAGGGGCACCAGCAAGAACAGGCCGCAAGTTTTGATAAAGCTATTGAATTATTCCAAAAAGCCAACTCGCCCAATGATGTCAGGCGAGCCGCAAGCACAGCAGCCAAAATGTGGGAGGATAAAGCGGATTTGGTGCTGGCCGCAGAATACTACGAAATCGCAGGCATGTATGAGGAAGCTGGGCGCATCCGAAAATCCCCTGCCTTTACGAACTTCGCACAGCACCGCAGATTATCTGGAGAAGAAATAGTGAAACGCTGTGGGCCAGCTTGTGTAACTATCGTGAGCGAAAACGTGAATGGCAGTGGCTTGGGAAGCGGTTTTTTCGTAGCGAAGGGAGGATATGTATTAACGAATAACCACGTAATCAAGGGAGCGACGGGGATTCGAGTTATCACGGCATCAAGAGAAACACTAAACGCCAAACTTGTAAAATCGTCAGCGGTGCCAGACTTGGCGTTGCTGAAGGTAGAACTGTCCTCTCACCCCATCATTCCGATTGGCGATTCGGACAAAGTTGTGGCGGGAAGCTACGTTGCGGCCATTGGTTCTCCCAAAGGACTTTCTCAGAGTTTTACGCATGGTAGCGTGAGTAATGCCGACCGAGTTTATTCTGGAAACAAGTGTTTTCAGATAAGTGTGCTAATAAATCATGGCAACAGCGGCGGGCCATTGATCAACGAATTTGGGCAAGCAATCGGTATCAATACCTTCGGTGAAGGCACTGCTGTGATTATAGATGGAAAAGGTATTGGCTCCGATATCCAAGGTATCAACTACGCGATCAAGATCAATGAGGCGAAACAGCTCCTTGATGGTAATGCCATGCCTGAAAAATCAGGTACGGCTCCGCGCAGCTCGCCAAGTGGTGCGGCGACTAATACTGAAAGGGTGGAGCAAGCAAAAGCGACAGAGACAACTGTAAAAGAAAAAGTGAAGCTCACGACAGAATCGGAACTCAAAGACTGGCTTTCAGGTGACGGAAGCAAATGGTATTGGAAAAAATTGCCGGATGAGATCGGGGCTGGAACGGTATTATTTTTAGCAGATGGAACTATGACACACACCAACCGCTCAAGATGGATTGTTGTTGATATGCGGACACTAAAGCTCCCCCACCAAGGAATCGTCGCGACCCTCATTTTCAATGAAGATTACACCAAGTTTACTGTCGAAGGATGGAGCGGAGGGAAGCGATGGGGTGAAATTGTGAAGTAGAGTGTGGCCTGCTCCCCTAAAACTGTTCCAGATGCTATAAGAGCCGAATGACGAATGGCGAAACGCAAGCGAGGGTGTATTGCCGCAGGTTTGCGACCAGTCACTAATCACCAATCACGATTCACAACCTACTCACCAAGCGGCCACGTGAACATATCAATGGCCCATTGCTTCGCGGTGTTCATGTAGTCGCCGGAAGTTTTGCGAGGCTCCGGCTCTGGTGCGGGGAGGCGGATGCTGCTCGGAGTGAAGCGGAACTTCGGCATTGGCGGCGGTGCGGCCTGCTTCGCAAAAAGTTTCGTCGCCGGCTTGGCCGTGCGCTTTTGCAGCAGCGCGCGGGTATGGGCGCGGAGTTGCTCGGCGTCGAAGTCCATTCCGAGACGCCTGAGCGTGGAGCCTTCGGCGAGGTGGAGTTCGAGGGCGGCGCGTTCTGCGGCGACCTGGGCTTCTGCGAGACCTTGCTTCACTTCGTAGAGGCCCGCTTCGACTTCGAGGACGCGGCGGCCTTCTACTTTGCCGAGTGAAACGCGGTCGCGCTCCGTTTTGAGGAGGTCTTCGCTGAACTTGATCATCGTCCGGTATTCCGAAGCGTTGCTTTGCGAAGTCTTCAGCTTTTTCAGCGACACATTCAGCGCGTTGGCGAGCTGGGTTTCCACTCCTGCGATTTGCATCCGCACTTGGTCGGCGATGAGCTGCGCTGCTCTCAGCTCATGCCGGCTGCGGATTCCGCCGCCGAGCGGGACGCGCATTTCGAGGCCCACGGACCACGAAGGAAAGTGCCCCTCGCTCGTTTCCTCGAACGATGATTTTGCGGAATCACCCAGCCCATTCACGCCTGCGCTGGCCTTGAGATTTAGCTCCGGGAGACGCTGGTTTTTGGCCACGCCGACGCGGAGCAGCGCTTCATCCAGCTTCTGTTTCTGGATGATGTAATCCGGGTTTTGCACCTGCGCCGTCGTCCAGCTTTGCGCGTAGGAGCTGCGTGCCTGCGCTTCGTTTGGGCGGTCGGCGATGGTGAATGCGCGGTGTACGGTTGGCGACATCCCGGCTTGCACGAGCATCTGCGAAAGCGCCTCTGCATTGCGCATCGCGGCCTCCGTGCGTTTCGTGCGGCGCAACGCCAGGCCCGCTTCGGACTCCAGAACATCCAGCTCCGAGCCTTTGCCCGCCTTCACTTTCTCGCGGCTGTCATTCAGCAGCGATTCCGCCACCGACACCGACTCGTCGAGAAACCGGAGCTGCTCCTGCGAAAAATACACCGTCCAGTAAGCGATCTCCGCCTGCGAGAGCGTGACCATAAGTTGACGCCGGTATTCCTGAAACGCTGTCTCCGACTGAATCGCCGCCAACCGCAGATTCGCCAGCGCCGCGCCGCGACCGCCATTTTTCAGCAAAGGCTGCGTGATGTTGATGCCCGCGAAACTCTGCCATTCGTCTGTATTTCCCGGCGTCGTCGCCGTCCCGCCGAGCGGCTGGAGATTATTGCGGAAATTATTCAGCGCATAGCCGAGCCGCACTTTCGCGCCCGTCACCGTCATCGCCTCGATGCCCGTATCAATGGTGCGATTGTTCTCATTCAAAATCGGGATGCCCGCGAGATTGCGCTGCTGCTCGACCGAGTTCGGGCGGTCGTTAAAAGTATTCTGAAGCGTCGTCACAAACTCCGGCTCAAACGCCCCGCGCTCCGCCAGCGCCTTGTGCCGCGAAGCCTCCGTGCCGAGGAGCTGCGCCTGAATCGTCTCATTATTCTCCAGCACCATATTCAGATACTCGCGAAGCCGGAGCGGCTGCGCGGCGCTCAATGAAGAAGCGGTGGAAACGAGTACGGCGGCTGCCGCTGCGATTAAAAACGTGGAACGATATTTGGGACCAGACATGCGATGAAAATAAGAACGCGCTTTCTGCGCATTTCAAAGCGTCCCCCGCAAGTTCTTTATAGCGGATGCGACATTGAGAGCCGCGAAGCACGGGAAGACGTAACGGAGTCCCGATACATCGGGACTCC
>JANMLS010000131.1:0-17929 GCA_031372675.1 Verrucomicrobiaceae bacterium | reverse complement strand
CTGCGATGACGTGAAGCAGTGTGCTTTTGCCGGAACCGGATGGCCCCATCAGCGCGAGGAATTCGCTATGCGCGATGTCGAGCGAGACGTGGTCGAGCGCGGCTACGGAAACGCCGCCGCGCTCGTACACTTTCGTCAACTCCCGGATGGTGACGATGGGATTCACCCGGCGTGCGTCGTGTCGGATTTCTGTTCCGAAGCCGGCGGCAATGAGCGCATCGCGTCGCCTTGATTCGCCGTCTGCACCGATCCGCCGAAGAACCGCTGGAAGAAGCGTTTTGGCGCAGCCTTCCCGGTTTCCTCATCGGTCAGTTCTTGAAATGCCGCCTGCTTTGCCTGCTCCCACGAACCCGCGAAGCCGGGCGCTGCCACCATCATTTTCTTTTCCGCCCGCGCATAGATTTCCAAATCGCGCACCAGCTTCCCGTCGCCATTGTCAGCAGTCGCTTGCACTTTTACGCGCAGATTTTCCGCCTCTTTCTTCGCGGCATCGAGTTCTGCTTTCATCTTCGCGTGTGTCGTCGCCTCGATTTCGAGCTTGTCGCTCAACATACGCTTGTAGCGGTTGTGCTCCAGTTTCAGACGCATGAGGTGGTAGCTCGCGATGGCAAAAAACACCATGCCGCCGTAGAAGCCCCATGCCGCAGGATGTGTGAGTATTTCTTTCATAAAAATGTGCGGAGATCAGGCCAGCATCTCGTCGAACCGCGACGCGATGCCGGTCTTGTAGCGAAGCACTTGATTGCGCTCATCAAGCAGCGCCACACGTGGCGAATGCTCCATTGCTTCCTCCGGCGTGAATTGCCCGAAACTCATGATGGTGAGCCTGTCTCCCGGCGCACCGAGATGTGCAGTCGCGCCGTTTAGCTCGATGACGCCCGCGCCGCGTGGACCGTAGATCACGTAGGTTTCAAAGCGCGCGCCATTCGCCATATTGCTCACAAGAATGCGCTCGTAAGGCAGCAGCCCGACACGCTCCGCAAGGTCTGCGGAAATGGTGAGACTGCCTTCGTAATCCACGCTCGCCCCGGTGACAGTGGCCCGATGTAATTTTGATTTAAGCAACACTAGCTGCATCCCGGCGACATTGGCGAAACTCATAAAAATTGCAAGGTGCCCTATGAAAAAGAAAACCCCGGCTCCTCTCGGAACCGGGGTTTGTGAGGTTAAACTGACCGCGATTGTGGTCTATTGACCAGCAGGCGCCGGAGCTGGTGCTGGTGCTGGTGCGGCGTCAGCAGGTGCATTGATCACCTCGTCGGTTTCGGGTGCTTTAGCGCCGTCGATTTTCTTTTTAGCGGCATCAGCAGCGGCGTCGATCTTCGCAGTCGGATCGCCGACTGCGGTTTTCACTGCTTCGCCGGCTGCGGTGCCGCCGACTTTTGTAGCGGCTTCGGCAGCTTTGGCTGCTGCGGCTGGGGCTGCTTCTTTTGCTTTTGCTGCTGCGGCATCAATGGCTTTTTTGCCTTCTTCCTTGGCTTTTTCGGAGACGTTTTTAGCGGCGTCTTCACAGGCCGAGAAGCTCAGGGCGATGACGGCTGCGATTGCGAATGGTGTTTTCATATTGGTGTTGTTGGTTGGGTTGGATTTGGCCGGTTTACGACCTTGGACTGAGAAAATCCCAGCCATCCTGAAAGGTCAACCCCGTAAATCATGTCGCCCGCTGCACGGCCTCATCGTCCCGCGATTTGGGCAGCAGCAGCGCGACGAGCGCGGCGGGCGCGAAGAGGAATCCGGCGAAAAATAGCGCACCGCTGTAGTCGTTCACTTTCGTAAAAAGACCGAAGTACACCGTGCCGCCCGCCGCGACGATGCGCCCGATATTGTAGCAAAATCCCGCGCCAGTCGTGCGGAGTAGTGTGGGGAAAAGCGGTGGCAGGCACATCGTGAAAAGCCCGAATACGCCCTGACAAGTGCCGATAAGGAAAAACCAGGCGAGCACTTCGCCGTGGCTCCACGATTGCGAAAACGCGCCGAGCATCGCGGCGCAGTAGCAGGCGAGCTGGATGGAGATGGCGCGACGGTAGCCGAGCCGCAGTGCGAGCCAGCCCGCGAGGTAATTTCCCAAGATGCTCCCGACCATGACGCACGAGAGCGCAATCACCGCTGCACGGGTCTGCATGTCCGGCGCAAGCCCGCGCACTTCGGGCAGAGCGCGGATGTAGCTTTGCTGCCAGTACATAAACGTCCAGTGCGCCGTGAGCGACACCGCGCAGATCAAAACCGCACGCCAAGTCGCGCCGCGCACATCGGGCGTAAATAGACCGCGAAATCCTCCTGCCTGCACTTCTCCGCGTGCGTGCGCCTTTGTCCATTCCTCGGTTTCCGGCACACTGCGGCGAATCCACAGCGTGAGTAGGGCAGGGAGGACGCCGATGAGGAAAAGGTAGCGCGGCTCCGGGATGAACCAGCCCGCGACGCACGCGAGGAGGACGCCGATATTCACCGCGCTTTGCAGTGTGGCGGCAATCCACGGACGCCATTTCTTTGGCCATGTCTCGGAGAGTAGCGAAGCGCCGACGGCCCATTCGCCGCCGATGCCGAGCGCGGAGAGAAAGCGGAGAATCATGAGCTGCCACCACGTCTGCGCGATGGCGGAGAGGCCGGTGAATGCGGCGTAGCACAGGATGGTGAGCACGAGCGTGCGGCTGCGCCCGATTTTGTCGCCGAGCTTGCCGAAGAACGCGCCGCCCAGCGCCCAGCCGATGAGGAATGCCGCGTTGATCATCGCGCCGTGCCGCCCGACTTCCGGGTCGGTGCTCGGCAGGCTCATCAGCACCGCGACGAAGGGCGTCGCGACGAGCGTGTAAAGGTGCATGTCCAGCCCGTCGAACATCCAGCCCAGCCATGCCGCGAGGCCGGATTTTTTCTGCTGCGGGGAAAGGTCGCGGATGTGTTTTATCTCGGTCTGGGGCAAAGGCGATGACTCGGAGTCTTTCTGGGAATTCATCCGGGGCTTTTAGGGACTGCACTTTATATCTGCCAGCGGATTTTTGGCTGAACTAGCTTGCCGCTACAAAAAAAGCCCCGCTCCCTTTTCGAGAGCGGGGCTTTTTTGAAACGGATGTCCGCGCGGCTATGGCTGCGTGATTTGGATGGTGCCGCCCACGGGCTGCCCACCGATGGTCAGGCTGGGGAAGTAGCCCCATGCCGAGTTGCTCTTTGGCAGATAGACGCCAGCGAATTTCCCGGTCTTCGGCTGCCCCAAAGCGACTGCGCCCGTGAAGGTCGCCGTCTTCGCGTTTGCTTTCCACACGGTCAGCACGCCGATGATGTTCGGTGCGCCTGCGGTGAGCGTGACGGCGTTGGTTTCATTAACGAGTTGGGCACCGTCGGAGATTTTGATGGTGCCAGCTCCGGCGGGCAGTGTGTAGGGCACGGGAATGCGGCTGCCATTTGCAGTGAGCCGCGCATTCATGCCGCCGCGATGGGCGTATTTGGAGGTCGCTGGCTGGCTGTATTTCAAATACGCAAGCTCTCCCGTGATGTCCGTTTTTGTGAGGTCAGCGACGTGCAGTTCACCGCCGATGAATGCCGCAGGTTTCAGTGCCGCAGTCATGATTCCGTAGAATGCGATGCTGTCGTTATCGCTCAGGAATGTGGACACCGTGAATGGTGCGCCATCCACCGAGACACCGACGATTTTCACCGCCGCCTTGTTGCTCACCGTGGCAGTGGCGAAGCCGCCGCCGGGATGAAGCACGCGGTCCGTGCTCGCGAGAGCGATGTTGTATTTTGCCACCGGTGGCGTGAGTTGCGCGGGGCGCAAAATGCCGCCGATGTCTCCGCCGAGTGCAGCGATGGAAATCCCGTATTGGTCTGCGGACAGATCGTTGAGCGAGAGCAATCCGAGGTTCGTGAAGACGCTGCCATTCACCGCGACTTTCGTTTTAATCTGCACTGCGACTCCGCGCACCGTGAGGCTGGCGATGCCTTGTGCGCTTACCGTGGCGCTTGCGGTTCCCACGATGTCGCCGGTGGATGTGTAAAGCAGACCGTTGAAGTTCTTCGGCGCGACCACTGGAGTTGCGGCGGTGACGGTGACGGTCGCCTGACCGGTGCGTGTGCCGTTGCTCACGTTGTAGGTGAAGGTGCCGATGAAGCCATCCGGTATGAAGAGCGTGCGGCCATCAAAAGTGATGGATGGATCGCTCACGCCCACGATGTCGCCAATGAGCGAATCATTGGCGAGCGGTGTGAGTAGCGTTCTCTGAGCGGTTACTTTTACCTTGTCGTCTGCGAGCGCGATGAGGCCGAGGCCGGTCAGACTGCTGGTGAACGTCGGCTGATCTGGATCATCGCTGGTGATGGTGAGTGTGCTGGTTTCATTGCCTGCGACTTCCGGCAGGTATTCCACCGTGAATACCTTGGAGCCGCCACCGGGCACCGTCACAAAATTGCTCTCTGAAATATCAAATGCCGCACTGCCAGACAGCGAAGCGCGATAAGTAAGCGGCTGGCTGCCGGTGTTAAAGACCGTGAACGTACGCGTCGCCAAGCCTTCACCTGCGGCTGCGCCAAATTGCAAGGAGCCGCCGCTAGTTAGCGTCGTTCCAGCAGGCTGCTGCACTACGACATTCGGCACGCTGGCCCAGGCGATAAGCCCAGCAGCGGAGGTCGTGGAATTAAAAAGCCCAGTAGCCACGCCCGCTCCGGTCGCGAGGTCCACGCGATAGAGCTGTGTGAACGCGCCACCGCTGCGCCCGATAAGCATCCAGCCCTCGCCGCTCGCCGCGCTGCCACTGGTGCTCACAGCCACCGAAGGCGGGATGTCGAAGCCGCCGAGGAGTTGGAAATCGAAGGGCGACAAATTGCCGACGAACGTCAGCGTGCCGTTGTTCGGCGGGTTCTGGATGAACAAATTGCCGTTCAGCGTATTGAACGAGTACTGCGTCGTCGCCGTCGCGCCGCCAAAGTTATTCGTGTAGGCCGTCGCCGTCGCCGTCCCGCCGTTCAAAGCCACATCCTGCAGTGCGAGGGTGCCCGTGTTAGGATTGATGCGGATGTTTAGCCCCGAAGAAGCGACTACGCGGATGCGATCCACCGTGGGATTGAAATCCATGCCGTAGCCTATGCTGGCAGGGTCCGGGAAGCTGCCGGAGGTCAGTAGGATGGCTCCCGCGCTGCCAATCGTCGTGAGTGTGCCCGTCTGCGGATCGAGCCGGTAGAGCGTGGCGTTGTTGTTCGCGAAGTTCACGCCCAGCGCAAACACTTGGCCGGTCGCGGGGCGGCTATCCATGCCCACCAGTTGCTCGCCAGCAGTCAGACCTGTGATGCCCACATTCGTAGTAGTCGCAGGGTCGAGCAGGCTAAAGCGCTGCAAAGTCGAGCCTGTGCCATCCAGCGCCATCGCCGTGCTCAAAGTGGTCGCGATGGCCATGCTGCGCACGTCGAGCGAGGTTGAGTTGAGCGTCGTTGCTGCACCGGTCACCAAATCCACCGAGTAAAGCCGGTTTGTTCCCGCTACTTTTGCCACCATCAGCGCGGCACCCGCCGACACCGCAGTATTCGAGGTGGCCGTATTCACGCCGGGCACGATGTCCAGCGAGGCTGCGGAGAAATCCAGCGGGTTCCCGCCCTGGGTAATCGTCGCCACGAGGTTCTGCGTACCGGAGTTTGGCAGGCTTTGGATAAAGAGCGAGTCTGTCGCCGCATCCACGGTGTATTGAGTGGTCACGGGCACGTTGGGCGCGTTGTTTGTATAAGCTGTGCCGCTCACGGTCGCCGTTACGCCGTTGACGTTCGTGTCCGTGTTCACGCCTGCCAAGCCTGTATTTCCGTCCACGGCAGCACCGGAGTTTGGCTCAATGCGGAAGTTCAGCCCAGAACCCGTCACCACGCGCAGACGATCCACCGTAGGGTTGAAATCAATGTCGAAAGACACAGTCGCCGGGTCCGGAAAATCCACCGGCGTCGTTCCATCCGTCGTGAACGCGACCGACCCCGCCACGCCCACCACGCTCGCGAGTCCCGTCTGCGTCGAGATGTGGTAAAGTGTCCCTGTGTCGGTAGTTGGATTCACGCCCAGCGCATAAAGCCGCTGATTCTGCGGGCGCATATCAATCGCCACCAGCGTTTCCCCGGCAGTCACACCCGTGAGCGTGACTGGCGTTGTATTCGCCGAAAAATTACCCGTCGGCGCAGTGGCGAGCTTTCCGTCGGCAGTGAGTAGATAGACCGTCTGCGCCTGCAAAGGTAGGGCAGCGGCGGCAAGGAGACCTAGTAGTATGGATTTGTTTTTCATGGCGTCGCCTGTCTCGCCCTACTTCACTTACTGGTCAAAGGAATAAATCCGAATTTCGCGATTGGATGCTGCGAAACGAGTGAGGCGTAAAGGAGCGGCGAATTTATTCGCCGACCTTCACCACCGCGAAGCGCACGATTCTTCTTCGCGCCGCGCTGATGAGATTTGCGCTTCGCGTTGTGGGTGTCGGCGAATGAATTCGCAGCTCCTTTACGTCTCCCGCGCTGGCTATCTTTAATCGCCGCTTCGATTGAACAAAACGGCCTGCGGGCGGTCTTTGTGGGCTGCTTGTTTCTGCATTCCGCTAAATTTTTTATTCCTCACCTTGACGAGTTTTTGACTCGCAGTAGTTTGCCCAGCCCTTTTCTCTAGCCCACTTTTTATGAAGAACATCTGCATCGAACCTCTGGAAGCGCGTATCGCCCCAGCCGTCCTGTCCCTAGCTGGAGCTGTCTCCATAAGTGAGGGTAATAGCGGGCAGACGGATTTGGTTTTCAAGGTGTTGCTGGATGCGCCGTCGCCGACTCCGCTGACGGTGAAGGTGAATACGGTCAATGGGACTGCGACTGCGGTAGATGGGGATTTTACAGCGTTGACGGATTTTATCGTGAGCATCCCGGCAAATGTGGCGGAGCAGACGTTTGTGGTGAAGGTGAATGGGGATACGAAGTTTGAGGCAAATGAGACGTTTTCCGTGCAACTGAGCAGCCCGTCGGCGGGGCATTCGCTGGGCGCGGTGACGAGTGCGACGGGGACGATTTTGACTGAGCCGGATGCGCTGCCGAAGTTGAGCGTGGAAGCGGTGTCGGTGGTGGAGAAAAATACGGGGACGCAGCAGTTGAAATTCGTGGTTTCGCTGACGAATCCATCGAGCGAGGCGATCACGTTTGGATGGAGCACGAATGACTTCACGGCAGGCCCGACTAGTGCGACGGCTGGCTCGGATTACACGGCGGTGATCGGCGGGACGGCGACGATCAATCCGGGGCAAAATTCGGTGGAGATTGCGGTGAACATTTCGCCGGATTTGGCGAGGGAAGAAAGTGAGCGATTTGAGGTGGTGCTGACGAATCCGCTGATGGGCGCGACGGCGCTGCAATTTGTGACGAATAAGGATAGGGCGGTGGGGACAATTTTGAACGATGAGCCAAACGTCGCGCTCGACTTTTTGGCGGGGCAAAACCCGCGTCCGAATGAAGGCAGCAGTGGCGGCGAGACGACGGTGAATCTGCGCGTGAAGCTGGTGGACTCCGCGAATAATCCGCTGGCGGCATCGCAGGACATCGAGGTGTTTCTTTCCACGGTGAACGGGACGGCGCTGGCGGGGTCGGACTTTGTGGCGCTCACGAATCAGCGGTTCGTCGTCGCGGCGGGGCAGACGCAAATCACGGTGCCGGTGAGAATCACGGCGGACACGATTTTTGAAAACGAGGAGAGCTTCTCCGTGCGCATCGAGGATGTGCGGATGAATGGCGGCTCGGTGCTTTTCGACGCGGGGATGAATCCGACGGGATTGCTGGCGCAAAATTCGCCGCTGGCGGTGGCGATTGTGAATGACGAGGCGGTGCCGACGATTTCGGTGACGCCCGCGACGACGGTGGAGCCGGCGACGGGAACGAAGATGATGAATTTCACGGTGAATATGTCGGGCATGGTGGACAGCGATGTGCAGTTCACCTGGCAGACGACGCAGCTCGCATCCGCAGCGGAGGACGGGCTGGATTACACCGGTGTGAGCGCGACGGTGGTGACGATTTTGGCGGGGCAAACTTCGGTGCAGTTGCCGGTGACGATTTTGAGCGACATGCTGACGGGCGAGGGGAATGAGCAATTTCGCGTGGATATTTCCGCGCCAAGCATCGTGACGATTGCCGCTGGCGGCGGACAGGCGACGGGGACGATTCGGGTGGCTCCGCTGACCCTCAGCGTGGTCCAGCCAGCCGCCTCGATCACCGAAGGAACGACCGGCGCGGACCGTGATGCGCTGTTCCGAATTACTCGCGGCGTCGGCGATTCGCTGGCGGATGCGGTGACGGTGCGCGTCTCGACGGTGGACGGCACGGCGACTGTGGCAAATGGCGATTACACCGCGCTAAACAGCGTGGCTTTTGTGATCCCAGCGGGGATTCAGGACATCGTGGTGCCGGTGAAAGTGAAGCCGGACAACCGCAAGGAAATCAACGAGAGCTTCAGCCTGCGAATTGACAGCCTCACGATTGGCGGCGCGAGTTTTGATGGCATCGGCACGCAGACGGGAACGGCGACGATTGCGGACGATGACGCAGAGCCGTCGCTCACGATCAACAACGCCACAGTCACCGAGGGAAACACGGGGACGAAGAAGCTGAACTTCACCGTCCTGCTCTCCAACGCAGCGGATACGGACATCACTTTTGATTACGTGACCGTGCTCGACACGGCTGGGAATCCGGCGAGCAGCGGAGATTTTACCGAAGTGCTCGTGCCAGTTACCATCACGATTCCAGCGGGTGCGACATCGAAGAGCGTGGAGGTGGACATCACGGGCGATCTCATCAAGGAGACTTCCGAGACTTTCACGGTAAATATCTCGAACGCACTTCGCAGTGGGACGGTTTTGACCATCACGGACAACACCGGAGTGATGACTATCACCGATGACGAGTCGGTGGTTTCCCTCGCAGCGCCTGTAGCCACGGCTGAAGGCAGCACGGTCGGCGGGAAAACGAATTTCTTCTTCACCATCAACCTCGACAAGAACGCGCCGGAAAACATCGCTGTGCGTGTGTCCACGGTGGACGGCACCGCAGTCGCGGGCACGGATTACGACGCGGTGGGTGTGGCGACGG
This sequence comes from Verrucomicrobiaceae bacterium, assembly GCA_031372675.1. Taxonomy (GTDB): domain Bacteria; phylum Verrucomicrobiota; class Verrucomicrobiia; order Chthoniobacterales; family Chthoniobacteraceae; genus SXWH01. The sequence continues at coordinate 8,857 of JANMLS010000131.1, read as the reverse complement.
AGAAATGGATCATCATTCCTACGGGTTCGCGCACTGCGACATTCACAGTGCCCGTCCTGCACGATTCGATTGCGGAAATCGCGGAGTCTTTCTCGGTGCGCGTGGACGATGTGAAAGTGGGCGTGGGCGCGACGCTGGACATCAACGGTCTGCCGACCGGCGGCACGACGCTCCCGCAGGATGTCATCGCGCCCGCAGTGGCGACGATTACGGACGACGACGCGCTTTCGCTTTCGATCAATGACGTATCCATCGTGGAAGGAAATGCGGGCACGGGGACGATGACTTTTACCGTCGCGATTCCGCGCATCGCATCGCGGGATGTGACGTTTGATTTCAGCACGCTGAACGGCGTCGCGCTGGCTGGCGATGACTTCACGGGCATCAGCAATGCGCAGGGCGTCATCCCCGCAGGTAGCACGAGCGTCACGCTCACCGTGGATATTCTCGGCGACACGCTCGGCGAGGCGGACGAGGCATTCAGCGTCGTGCTCTCCAACGCAAAAGTCGGCACGGATGCGCTGTTGATTTCTGACGCTTCCGGCGCGGGGAGAATCCTGAACGACGAGCACACGGTTTCGATCAATTCTGCGCTGAGTGTGCTGGAAAATGTCGCCGGTGGGCTGGCGGTGATGACCGTCAATCTCTCCAGCGCATCCACATCGGAAGTGCGCGTGGAAATCTCGCTGACAAATGGCTCGGCGCTGAAAGGACAGGATTTTGCAGACCCGGCTTCGCTGTTCGTTGTGATTCCTGCTGGGCAGACGACGGCGAACATTTCCGTGCCGATCACGGGCGATACAAATTTTGAGCAGGACGAGACTTTCGATGTGTATCTCATCGGCTCCACGAATGCGCAGCTCGGTGCGCAAACGCGAGGGACGGTGACGATCACGAACGACGACGCGATTTCCAAACTCACCGTGGCGAATGTCTCCGTGGCGGAGGGAACGGGCGGGACGGACATGGTGCCGCAGTTCACGGACATGACGTTCACGGTGACGCTGGATAAGGCATCGGGCGCACCAGTCACCTTCGACTGGCAGACGATCACCGCGCCGGAGTTCACGGCGACCGGCGGCACAAATCCGGGCGATGATTTCACACCGGCTGCGCTGCAAGCGCTCACGATTCCCGCCGGTGCGACGAGTGCGACGTTCACGGTGAAAGTCCGCCGCGACGCGATTTTTGAATCGAATGAAACGGTGGGCGTGCAGATTACCAACGTCCTCGGCGCGGAACTCCAAAGCCCCGACACGATGGGCGGCACGACGAAAACCGTGACCGGCACGATTACCAACGACGAAGCGACGCCGGTGCTTTCCGTCACGAATGCGTCGGTCATCGAAGGCGAGTCGGGTGTTCAAAAAATGAAGTTCACCGTGAGCATCAGCCAAAAGGCGGACCGCGATGTGACCTTCCGCTACGCCACGCTCGAAGACTCTGCTGGCGTGAGCCGCGCAACGGCGGGAGTGGATTTTGTTTCCATCCCGCTTTCTTCGCTAGTGACGATTCCGGCGGGCAGCACATCGCTGGAATTTGAGGTGGATGTGAATGGCGACACGCTGCTCGAAGCGGATGAAACTTTCCTGTTTGAAGTATCGAATGCGCAGCTCGGAACCGTCCCATTTGCCGTGAGCACGCTGCGTGCAACCGGCACGATTCGGCGCGATGAAATCACCGCCGCCGTGCAGCCAGCAGTCGCTGGAAATGAGGCCGACGGACTTGTGGATGTGCTGATTCCTGTGACGCTCTCGCAGGCCGTTCCTGCGGGCGAGACGATCACCGTGGGCTTTGAGTTGAGCAATGGCGTGGGCGTGTCCGGCGCGGTTGCTGGTTTGGATTTCGATGTCCCCGCTTTGCAGACGCTCACGTTTGCGGCGGGCGAGATTACGAAGAATGTCGTCGTCAAAGTGCGGCCCGACAACATCAGCGAACTGAGCGAGACTTTCACGCTCAAGCTCAAGAACAGCACCTCGCAAAACGTGGCGGTAGTGAGCGGTTCCGGGGATGTGTCCACCGTGACTATCGCCGACAACGAAAGTGCGCCGGTCATTACGATCACCAATGTCGGCGGGCTGGAAAGTTCGGGTACGCTGGAGTTCACGATCAGACTGAGCAATCCGTCGTCGAGCGTCGTCTCGCTGAATGCGCGGACGGTGGACGGGACGGCGATTTCCACGCAGCCATTGTTCGACTTCACGGGGCGTGCGCTGGAGGCGATTCAGTTCCAGCCGGGCGAGGTCACGAAGACGTATTCGGTCTCGATCCGAAACGACGCGGACCCCGGCGAAGGTCTGGAGCAATTCACAGTGCTGCTCTCAAACGCGAGCAATGCGGTTTTTGAAAATGCAGCTCCTACTGCGGAAGCCACGGGCACGATTGCGGATGCGAACTTTGCGTCCATTTCGATCTCGGATGTGAGCGTTCTCGAAGGCAACGACTCGGGCACTCCGGCGAAGCTCGTTTTCACGGTCGCAAGGAACGGAAGCACGGCGAAGGAAATCACAGCTGATTACGCGATCACTTTTGATGCGTTGCTGGCTGCGGGAGTCACGGCGGCAGCGGCGGAGGATATTGTCTCCGCGTTGACGGGGACGGTGACGATTCCGGTCGGCCAGTCCTCGGCGGTGATCGAGTTGACGCTGAATAGCGACACGGTTGCGGAAGGCGATCAGGCGTTCAAAATTACGCTCAGCAATCTCGTGAATACGTTTGTGATTGTGGAGGCGGATAAAACCGCCACCGGCACGATTCAGGAAGACGACGTGACGATTCGGCTGCGCGATAGCGGGGACGCGCTGAGGCCGTCGGTGATTTCGCAACTGGAGGGAAATTCCGGCACGACGAACATGGCGTTTGTCGTGGACCTCAATCAAATCGCGACGGGAGATGTCACGGTGACATTTACGCTTTCGGAAGGTTCGGCGGTATCGGGCGGCGACTACACGGAGCCGACCACGCTTACGCTGACGATTCCCGTCGGGCAGTTGTCGGCGACTTTGCTGGTGCCGATTGTGGGCGACACGGACGCGGAGGGATTGGAGACATTTACCGCCACGATTTCGTCTGTTACGGGCGGGATTTTGGATTCTGCGAATGAGTCACGCACGGGCGAGATTCGGAATGATGACGCGACGTTCCGCGTGCTGGATGGTGCGCGCGTGGTCGAGGGAAATAGCGGGACGAGCAATCTCGTTTTCCAAATCGAACTCACGGACGCGGAGTTCTTCGTGGGTACGACGTATTCGGTGAATTACGCGACGGAGAGCATCACCGCAATCTCCGGGCAGGATTTCACGCAGACTGCGGGAACGCTGACGTTCACGGAGAACGGAATCCTCACGGTGACGGTTCCAGTCACCGGCGACACGGCGACTGAAAATGATGAGACGCTGCGACTGCTCATCACCGACGCGAAGGTGAACACAACCGCAGTGAATGCGATTGTGAAAGCGGAAGCCGATGGGACGATTCAGGACGACGAGTTCCTCGTTTCGATTGGCTCCGCAGTGGTGACGGAGGGCGATGCCGGGCAGCAGCAGATGATTTTTGTCGTCTCGATGCCGGTCATCGCGCCGCATCCGGTGGTGATCAATTTCATCACGGTGAACGGAACTGCGGTCAGCGCCGCAGTCGGCGACACGGACATCACCGGCAAGGATTTCCGGGCGATTACGAATGGCAGCGTGACGATTCCCGCCGGGCAGCTTTCGGCGCAGATTCCGGTGACGATTTTCAACGACCTCGTGGACGAGGCGGGCGGCGAGACATTCATTGTCCGCATCACGAGCGTGAGCGGTGCGCTTGCGGTGGCGAGCGATGGAACGGGAACGATCACCGAGGACACGGACCCCGCGCCGACCATCAGCATCGGGGATGCGCAGCTCGTGGAAGGTAATTCCGGGACGCCGATGATGCGCTTCCGCGTCTCGATGCCCGAAGCTGCGAATGCGGATGTGACTTTCAAATGGAACACCGTGGAAGGCACGGCGGTCGCGGCGGATTTCACGGCGCAGAGCAATCAAACTGCAACCATCCCGACGGGCGCAAAGTTCGTGGATATTGACGTGCCGGTGACGCCGGATGCTTTGGTGGAGGGGCTGGAGCGGTTCACGGTAGTCATCAGCGAAGCGATGCGCGGAGCTGCGGTGATCACGATTACCGACAGCACGGCGACCGGAACAATTGTGGATGACGATGGCACGTTGCGCGTGAAGACAGGCGAGAGTTCGCTGACGTTTGCCGAGGGCCCGATTAAGGCACGGGTGAATCTGGAGATTCAGCCAATCCTGGGCGAGTTCAGCGTGACCTACACCGTCACTCAGCCCACTGGAACTGATGTGGCTGCGACGGCTGGCACGGATTTTATCGTGCCGATGACGCTCACGAAGACGTTTGCCGCAGGCACGCTGGCCACGGATTTGTTCCTCGATTTCGACATCACGAATGATCAGGTGGATGAGTGGGACGAGAAATTTGTGGTGACGCTTACGGCAGTGAACGGCGCGAACCTCGATTCCACCGCAGCGAATCTGCGCTCGGAAGTGACCATCGCGGATGACGACGCCGCGCCGGAATTGCAAATCACGGACATCATCGTGCAGGAATCCAGCGCATCGGCGCAGTTCGTCGTGAAGCTGGTCGGCAACATCACGCAGCGCGACATCACGATCCGGTGGAGCGCGATTTCCGACACGGCGATTGCGGGGCTGGACTTCGCGAATCTCACGGACCAGACGTTGCAAATCGGAGCTGGGCAGCGCGAGGGAACGATCTCGGTCGGTGTGCTGAATGACGCGCTGGACGAGGCGGATGAAACTTTTCGTGTTTCGCTGCTGGATGCGAATTTTTCGCGCGGAGCAATCGTCGCTGAGGAGCTTGTGTTTAGCGGCGGAAAACGAAACGCAATCGCGACGATTTCGCAAAACGATCTCCGCTCGGCGACGGTCACGGGCGGCAGTGTAGTCGAGGGATCAACTGGAACAGCGACGCTCAACTTTACCATCCGTCTGGATGCCGCGCCGTCTGCGACTCCGGTGAAAGTGAACTACACCACGATTGCCGGAACTGCATTCGCCACGGAGGATTTTGCATCCGCGACCGGGCAGGTGATTTTCAATCCCGGCGAGACGAGCAAGACGGTTTCCATCACGGTAAATTCCGACGACATCGCGGAGCTGGATGAAACGCTGAGATTGCGAATCAGCATCCCTGCGGATGGATTTGCGGTGCTGAGTGGAAACTCGGAGGCGACTGGAACTATCGAGGCGGACGAGTCGGTTTTCAAACTGGAGCGCGTACTTGCCGATGGCGAGGCTGTGGAGCTTACCGAGGGAAATCGCGTGAAGTTCAAAGTCGTCCGCACGGGCGTGGGTGCATTCCTGAATTTCCCGGCGACGATCTTTTATTCCGCACTCGAAGATGCAACCGCAGGCACGCTTCGCGCGGTCGCCGGTACGGACTTCGTTCCAAAAACGGGCAGCATCAGTTTCGCCGCAAATGAAAGCGACAGCAGCCTGTTTGGGCAGTTCATCGAGGTGGATGTGATCAATGATTCCGTGGCTGAGTTGAACGGCGAGAAATTCCTCGTGCGCCTCACGAACGCAATCAATGGCGTGGTGAGTCCGACCGACGGGGAGAAGCAACTGATCATCAACGACAATGATGTGCCGCCTGATCCGAAAGTGCGGATCGAAAATGCCACGGTGAACGAGGGCGGAAGCCTTTCTTTCACGGTGAGACTCGTGACGGCATCCGGCTCGACGACATCGGCTGCTTATCCAATTCGACTCAGCTACCAGACGCTTCTCGGTGCTGCGGCTGCGGGTGTGGCGGACGCTGCTGATTTCAGCGGGACGTTTAACTCAGACATCAAGACGATCAATTTCGCGACGGGACAGAGCTTGATCACCATCACCGTGCCGACTTCGGGCGACTCCACAGCGGAGCCGGATGAGACGATGATTGTGCGGTTGAGCAAGCTGGAGAAAAACCTCGGCGGATTTACGGAAATTGCAGACGCCTTCCTGCCGCTGACCGGCACCACGGCTGCTGCGACGATTGATGCGACGGGGACGATTCGGAACGACGACACGGTAATTACCGTCGCTGCGGTAACTCAGCCGGAGGGCAATTCAGGGCTTTCAAATATGACGTTCACCGCGTCCATCCCCGCGCCGCTGGCGTTCGACGTGAGCTTCTCTTACAAGACCAGAACAGGCACTGCGAATCTATCGGACTTCAACGCTGCCGAGGGTGACGTGACGATTCCTGCGGGGCAGACTGAGGCTACTTTTGTCGTGGAGATTAAGGGCGATATGATTCGCGAGAATACGGAGGTTTTCAGCGTGGACCTTACTGCTGCTGAAAATGCGGTGCTTGCAGGTGCTTTATCAAATGGCACTGCGACGGTGACGGGCACGATTCAAAATGATGATCCCGTTCCGCAGCTCACGATCACTGCAAGCCAAGTCGCGGAGGGAGCGCTCAACGATCCGAACGCAGAGCTGGTCTTCACGGTGACGCTGAATGGCGAAATCACGGAAAATGTGACTGTGAAATTCGCGTCTGCCGATGGCACGGCGGATTCGAGTGGAGTGATTCAGGATTACATCGCGCAAAACGGAACGCTGACTTTTGCGCCGATGGTTGGCGTCGCGTTGCAGACGCGCGAGATCAAGGTGAAGGTCATCGGCGACAACTGGAAGGAAGGCGACGAGACGGTGGATGTGACGCTTTCCGACGCCACCGGTGCTGCGCAAATCGCCGCCGAGACTGCCACGGGAACGATCCTCGATGGCGGTGATTCCACGATTGGCGTGTTCATTAAAAACACCTCGGTTGTTGAGGGCAGCACGGCTCGATTCACGGTGGAGCTGACCTCGCTCGGCACTGGCAGCATCACGCTGAAAGTCAACACTCGCAACGGCAGCGCGGACACGACGGATTACAATTCGCAGCTCAACCAGACCATCACCATAGACACCGAATCTTCCACGACTTCGACCATCAGTATTTCCACGCGCTTCGATAACACATTCGAGGCATCGGAGACGTTCCACATTGATCTCAGCGACATCTCGGATGGCGCGGCATTTATCCCCGGCTCCGCGAGCGCGAAGGCGGTGATTTACAATGACGACCAGCGCATCATCAGTGCGCGGGAGTTTGAGTTCATTGATGAAGACGGCGATCTCGTGAATGTAAAAGTCTCGAAGGGTGCGCTGTTCAGGGCGAACGTATTTGGAGTTCTTGAGCCGCGCGGACTTGTCACTTTGACGGATGCCGGAAGCGTGGGTGGAAAATCCATTTCATCGGTCAATTTCCTCGGCACTGGACGTGAGTTTGAGGGCGTAAATTTGCTCATTACCCGAAAGGTGCAGGCGGGCTTTGATTTGGCCACAGACGGGCGCGTGAATGTCGGCGAGATTATTTCTGCGCAGGAGGGATTCGCCAGCCTCGTGCAGGGCGTGAATCTTGGGACGGTAAAAGTGGATGGCGATCTCGGTCGCATCGTTGCAGGCAGCACGTTGCGCCCGTCGAGCGTGGGCAAACTGGATGTCGGATCGCTGGGCGTCGTGGACCGCACGGCGGAGGGAGCGACGGATTCGATTCTGTTTGGCCGCTTGGGAGCGCTGTTGGTGCACGGTGATATGGAGGGCAAAATGTTTGTCGTCGGCAGCACGGTGGACCTCGCCACGGGCACCACGCTCGGACTTGGATCGGTGGGTTCGATCACGATAAAAGGAAAGCTGGTTGGCGGTGACGCCGAAGACTCCGGCCTAATCTCCACGAATGCGGCAATAGGGAAAATCACCGTCGGCGGAATTGTCGGCGGCGCTGGAGATAACTCGGCGAGAATCCAGTCGGGCACTTCCATTGGCTCATTTACTGCGCTGGGCAACATCGTCGGAGGAGATGGCGCTGGTTCCGCGATGGTGCTCGGTAGCTCCATCGGCAAAGTCGTATTTGGCAGAGGCTTGAGCGAGGCTTCCATCATCGGTGGCGAAGGCGGGGCGGATCCGTCCCTGCCTTCAAACCAGATTCTTGCGGGCATCGGCAGCGGCGCGATTGTATCTTTTTCGAGCATCGGGTCGGTGAAAATGGTCGGCGACATTGTTGGCGGTGCTGGAAATAATTCGGGGCAGATTTTTGCCAACGGAAGCATCGGGAATTTTAGCGCAGATGATATTACCGGCGGTGCTGGCGAGTCTTCGGGGCGCGTGCGGGTCGGTGGCGGAATCGGCTCGTTGGTGGCCGATACGATTCAAGGTGCGAATGCAAACAGCTCCGGCAGCGTTGAGGCAAATGGCCGCATTGGGAAAATTAAAATCGGCAATCTGCTTGGCTCCACTGGCATCGTGGATAGCGGCTCGGCGATTGAGTTTGCTGGCTCCATTATGGCGGGCGAAATCGGGCAGGTCGTCGTCACCGGCAATATCAAATCCAGCACAGCGACAGGCGTGGAGCAGATTGCAAGCGGCTCGATTATCTCCAGAGGCTCGATTGCTTCGCTTCAGGTAAAAGGCGCGATTGAAGGCAGCGAGCTGGATTCCAGCGTCCGCATGGCGACGATTTTTGCCGGAAAGAACATCGGCAAAATCACGGCAGACACCATGCGCTTCGCGGAAATCCTCGCAGGTTACGGAGCAGGAAATTCTGCCCGTGGGACGCTCACAAATGCTGATGCTCAAATCGGCGCAGTCTCAGTCGTGGACTTTGCGAATAGCAGCATCGTTGCTGGCGTGGACGCCGGCGGGGATGAGAGTTTTGGCACCAGCGATGACATCGTTCCTGCGGGTGGAGTTACCAACATCGCGAGCGTGATTTCCAGGATTGCCAAGGTCACGATTAA
>JANMLS010000257.1:0-13228 GCA_031372675.1 Verrucomicrobiaceae bacterium | reverse complement strand
CCTCGACATGATTCAGCGCGATTTTCCACTCCAGCGAGCCTTCTTTGCCGATGCGCTTGAGCTGGATCAAGAGACACTCGCTAAGATTCCGCGCACCCACGCCGACGGGGTGAAATGTCTGCACAATTTCTAGTACTCGCTTGAGATCGTCTGCTTCCAACCCGGTATTGCCGGCAATATCTTCGGGAGTCGTGGTGAGGAATCCACTGTCGTCGATATTCCCGATGAGCAACTCGCCAAGCTGGATGTCGTCTTTCGATAATTCCGTGCCGCGAAGCTGCTCAAAAAGATGCTCCTGAAGCGTCTGCTGCTGCGTGAGTGAATCGAAAAAGAACTGCCGCCGCTCATCGTCATCCGAATTTCGACGCACAAAGTTGGAACTCTGCGCCATGTAATCACGCCATTCCTCATCGAGCTTGGAGAGCTTCTCGAACTCTTCGCGGAAATCGTCGGACTCACTCTGCTTGTCTTCGATTTTTGGCTCGCTGTCCTCCACTTCCAGCGTCGGGTTCCCCTCGATTTCCTGCTGGATCAGCGAACGCAACTCCAGCATCGGAACCTGAAGAATTTGGAGACTTTGCTGCAATTGCGGAGCAAGGACCTGCTGTTGGGAGAGATTCTGCGTTTGAGATAAGCCAGCCATTTTTGGTTGTTGGAGTGTTGGTTGGTGTGGTTGCGAAGTTGAACAACGCGAGTATGGCCTCATGAATGAACCTTCCACCATGCAAAAGTTAGTTTTCTTCATTCATCAGGCCCGATTCTCGCTATGGGTGCCTTTATGAAACAGCCCATCACCACGTTATGCGTGCTCGTCGCCGCAGTAGTCGCTGGCGGAATTTTTGCGCCGCAAACAAATGGCCAGCAGCCCGCAGAAGCCACGCAAGAAGCCATCGAAATAGCGCGACTCATCGGCGAAATCGAGCAGCAGCAGATACAATTCACCGCAAATCAAGACGCCATGGAAAAGCGGATGACTATCATCGCCGAGGAGCTTCGGATGGCGCGGATTCACGCAACGCGCGGAGGAGGAGCTGGGAAATGAAAGCCGCCACCTTACTCGCCGCGTTTGCGCTGTTCGCACTGCCCGCCGCCAATTCCGAAACTCCCGCGCAAAAACCACGTAATGCCGTGGAAGTCCTCAAGACCATCCACGAGCAAAATGCCAAGCTCCTGCTACGGCAGTCCGAGTCGCTCAAGAAACTTGAGGAACTCGAAGCCACCACGAAGGTCGTCAAAAATCTCGCCGCGCGGTCCTGACGAATTTCGTCACTCGTAAATCTCGTACACATCGCCCGCGAGAGCGAAGGTCACACTATTTCCGAGCGCGAGCCATTGGGCGACTTCGGGCTTTTTGTCCAAAAGGGCAAAGTAATCGGTCGAGGCAAACTGCACTCTTTTCCTCGCCGCATTTTGCGCTGATTGAATCGCCGTGTCGTTCCACTGTGCGCCATTTTGCGTGAAGGATTTCCCGGCAATCATCCGGGCATCCTGCTCCACGTCGGTCGAGCGCTTCGCGATTTCGCCCGCTTCACCCTTTGCTGGCGCAGCCTTTGTGCGCTTATCCTGATAAAGCCCGCTGGATGGACTTGCAGAGACTGCACCGGCGGATTGCACGGCATCGGCTTTCGCATTGCCTGCGATCAATCCACCGAGATTTTCCTGACGAGCTTTTTCCAGTGCCATCGGTGCTGACTCCGCCTGCTTGAGAGCAAAGTTTCCGCGCCCTGCAATCGTGCCGCTGTATCCGTCTTTGGTAGTCGTCATATCCGACCAATTCTTTTTGTAGTAGCCCTGCGCCACCGCATCCCGATCCAGCAATGGCAGACTACGGCTTGCAACAGGAACGCCCCGCCGCGCCTCGTCCTCCACGATCAAATAACTCGTGTACGGCGTCACAATCGCGAAGCGCCTCGCAAGGTCCACAACCTCGTCTTTCAGCTCCTTGCTCTCACCGCGCAGGCGGACTTCATCGAGCAGCCACCCGACGCGGCGCAACGCCCAAAGCTGCGAGATAAACTCGTTGCTGGAGTCGCCCGAAAAACGAACCTTTTGCGCCATGCGCTTCGGCTGGCCGTTCAGCGTTCCATTCATCACGATCTCGCCATCGCCATCGCCGCTGTAGCGGCCAGTCAGCACGAGCTGCTCTCCGCGAAACAAGTCTGGCAAAGGATTCGGGTAAAACTTCGTCGCCCGCACTCCAGCCGGGAACTCAAGCTGCACATTCGCCAGCATCGGATCGCGGATTTTCATAAAGAAATTCGATACCTTCACTTCGAGGTCTTCCTCCGGCAGCACAAACTGCGATGCCGCCCGCGTGCGCTCGGTGATTTTATCGAGCAGGTGCGTGTTGATGTCCGTTCCGATTCCGAAGCAGAAAATCCGCGCCGCATTCCCCTGCTCACCCGCAATTTTTGCGACGATTCGATCTTCATCGGTTTCGCCAATCGTCGGCTTTCCATCCGTGAGAAAAACGACAACGAATGGCCGTGAGCCGTCATTCGTTTTGAGCTTCAGCGCAGCTTGCAGCGCCTCCGCAATCGCCGTTCCTCCGATGGGTTTGAGGCTCTTGATGAAGTCCAGCGCCTTGTCCCGATTCGTGCGCGATGCTTCTGTCAGCTTCTCAAAAAGCGGCTCTGCTTCCGTGGAAAATCGCACCACTTCAAACCGGTCCTGATCATTCAGATTCTCCACACAAAAATTCATCGCTCGCTTTGCCTGCTCCAATTTCTTTCCAGCCATCGAGCCGCTTGTATCCATCACAAAAACCACGTCCTTCGGATTCACGTCTTTCGATTTCCCCATGTCCGCGCCGGGGGAAGCGAGCAGCAGAAACCAGCCATCCTCGCCCTCGCGTTTGTGCGTGAGTAGGTGCAGCCCCATCTCCGTCTCGCCGGTCGAGAATACGAGCTGAAAATCCGTATCCGGCCTTACGTTTGCGGCTTCCCAGCCAATCGTCGCACGACGCTCCCCGTCGCGTTTGATGTCCACCGGATGCGAGGGCGAATACAGCGCCTTGAGCGGTGAGTCCGCGTTGATCTTCACGCGAACGCCAACCGTCTTCAGCGGCTGCGCTGAGAACTTCTCCGTGTTCAGCGGATACGTGTAGGAGGCAAGCCCGCCATCCACTTTCAGCAGTTCAGTGTATTCCAGATTCACCTTCTTTCTGGAGTGCGGCTCGATGGGGAAAATGCGGACACGAAATGCCGCACGCCCTGTGTATTCCAGCAAAGCGGGGTCTTTCTGCCGCCGGACGATGTCCTCATAAATCGCCCGCGCTTTCGCCGCGTCGAGCAACTCCGCCGGCATATCCTTGTCGCCAATCCGCATCGTGAATTTGTCGAGATGCGCGCCTTTTGGAATTGGGAAAATATACTCGCCTTCGAGATTTGCGTTATTCGGATTAAAAAACTCCTGCTCCACGCGAGTCGTCGCTTTCTGCCCGGAAATCTCCACCTCCACTTTGTGAAAAACAACCTCCAGTGGAGCGAAGACAAAATGCGGGCGAGTGAATCCCGGAACCGGACGCGGCGGCGGCGGATTGTGAATGATAATCAGCCCGTCAGCGCGGACTGCTGCGAGCGTGGAAACAAGGAGAACAAACAGCGAGAGTAGTCGTATTTTCATGCCGCAAGCATCGCAAACTCTGCTGCTGATGTTGTCAGCAGGCCGTGCGGTGTTTGTCAGAAAAATGTCAAACGCGCTCCGCTATTCGCTCAATCCACAACCCCACAGCAATACAGCCCAATCAAAACCGCCGCCAACACCAGCCGATAAACTCCAAAGCCCGTGAACGTGTGCGAGCGCACATAACCGAGCATCCATTTCACCGCAAAGATCGAGGAAACTGCGGCGACCAGACACGCCACAATCAGCGGCCCCCACAAAATCGGTTCGGGATTTTTGAACACCTGCAACGACTTCAACGCGCCTGCCGCCAAGAGCGTCGGCACGCCGAGCAGAAACGAAAACTCCGTCGCCGGTCCCCTCCCCAATCCAAGCATCAAAGCCACAAGAATCGTGATCCCCGACCGCGAAGTCCCTGGAAAAGCCACCGCGCCGAGCTGCGCCGCACCGATTGCCAGCGCGACCATCCAGCTAATTTCCACCACTTCCTTGCGCCCGCGAATCCATCGCTCCACGAGGATGAAAAGCAAACCGCCCACAGCCAGCGCAGCCGCCACGGGAGCCACAGATTCCGGCAGCCGCAAACCCAGCGCCTTGAGTGCAAAACCACCGATTGCAGTGACGCAAAACGCAACGAGCAGCTTGATGAAATAATCGCGATACAGCGGCTCCCTCCATCGCTTCAGCGTCGCCAGCCTGTCTTTGAAAAGTGGTAGCGCAGCCAGCACCGCGCCGCATTGCACAATCGCATTAAAAAACTCCCCGTGGAAAAACGTACCACCTTCCACTCGATCCACTCCCAGCAATCGCTCCGCAATCAGCAGATGCCCCGTGGATGAAACGGGGATGAATTCCGTGAGTCCCTCGATCAAGCCGAGGACAATCGCGATGAGCCAGACAGACATTTCAGGCTACTTTAGACAGCCCGCTCGCCATGCTCTTCTGTGCGAATACGAATCGCATCCTCGACGTGGAAAACAAAGATTTTCCCATCGCCAATCTTCCCCGTCTTCGCGGTGTTGATAATCGTGCGCACAACCTCCTCCAAACGGTCATCCGCCACCACGATTTCAAACTTCGCCTTAGGCAAAAAATCTACCGTGTACTCCGAGCCACGATAAATCTCCGTATGCCCCTTCTGCCGACCGAAGCCCTTCACCTCCGTCACCGTCATGCCCTCGATCCCAATCGCAGAAAGCGCCTCCTTCAAATCTTCCTGCTTAAACGGTTTAATAATAGCTTCGATTTTCTTCATACGAGCCACTGCTTATGCTTCGCACCGGGAATGGCAAGCGCGATGCGTGATTTTTGCGAGCTATGGAGTTCAAAGCAGCGCAATCGCCGCATCCAGTTCTGCTTCAGTGTTGTAGAAATGGGGGCTGATGCGGAGGAAATCGCGGCCTTGCGGATCGTGGCGGAGGGAGCAGGTGATGCCTGCTTTTTCCATCTCGGCAAATAACGCGGTCGCGCTTTTTTCCGGGTGGCGGAATGTGGTGATACCGCTTGCGTTTGCGCCGTCTGCGGGGCCGGTGATCGCGTAGCCTTTCCGCCGAAGCGCGGCGACGAGGCAGGCTTTTAATTCCAGGATGCGTGCGGAGATCGCGTCCATGCCGTGATGCAGGAACAGCTCAATGGCGGCGTTCATGCCGTAGCAGCCGACGAGATTCAGCACGCCCGGCTCGTATCGCTGCGCGCCGGGCATGAACTTCACCTCCGGCTGCGCGATGAAATTGGGCGAATAGACATTCCACGCGCCGAGCAGCGACGGGCGGCAGAGTTCGTGGTGTTTTCTTTTTACGTAAACAATCCCGATTGCGCATGGACCGAGCATCCATTTGTGCGCATCGGCGCTGAGAAAATCCACATGCTCCACGTTCATCGGGAATGCGCCGAGCGTCTGGATGGCATCCACGGAAAAGAGAATCCCCCGCGCATGGAGAAGTCGCCCGATGCGGCCCACATCAATCCGGTAGCCGGTGAAAAAATGGCAGCTTGCCAGCGCGACGAGGCGTGTGCGTGGAGTGAGCGCGGCCTCCACGAGCTCCGGCGTGATTTCGCCGGGCTGCGATGGTTCCAGCATCCGCACGACCACGCCACGGCGGCGAAGCTCCAGCCACGGATATACGTTTGCGGGATAGTCGCCAGCGTAGCACAGCACTTCGTCGCCGCGCTCCCACGGGATGCCGTTTGCGAAAAGCGAAAGGCCGAGCGAGGTCGGGCCGAGCAGCGCGATTTCGTCGGCATCGGCACCGATGAATTGCGCACAGCGCACGCGCATCGCTTTGATGTCCTTGATCGTCTGCGCGAACTCCTGCGGAGCCTCGCTCGCCTCGCGAATGTGCCGCGCCATCGCGTCGGCCACACACGCGGGAAGCGAAGTCACCGCAGCGTGCGCAAAGAACTTCAGCTTGCGGGCCACGGGAAATTGCTCAAGTCGCTCGGATTCGGAAAACATGCGTCCTGTTTGCTCGATGTAGCCTCCCGCACCAACGCCAAAATCACGCAGGCGAGCAGGCAACGTATTTTGCGATTGGACGTTCCGGGATTTTTCCATACAGACCGCAGCTTCATTACAAAAATATGACCATCCAGACCGCAATCCTCGCCGTTTCATTCGCTGCCAGCAGCGTATTTGCACAGACACCCGCAGTTCCAGCAGCGCCAACAGAACCACCACCTTGGACTAAACCGGAGCAAGTCGTTCCCAAAGTAAAACCGAAACCCGCGCCTCGCACTGCGGAATCCGCTGTTACTCCGGCGACCCGCAATGAGAATCGCCGCAAAGGTTTCCTCGAAGCTGGAAAAAAGCCGGGCATCCAAATCGTGTTCCTCGGCGATTCCATTTCCGATTCTTGGCCGGGACGCGGCAAGGAGGCTTGGAATGAGCATTACGCGCCTTTCAACGCTGTGAGCTTCGGTGTTTCGGGCGAGCGTACTGAGGACACACTCGGCCACATCGAAGGCGGTGTGTTGGATGCCCTGAATCCTAAAGTTGTCGTCATCATGATCGGCACAAACAACATCGGGCACTTCCCGGACGAGAAACCCGAATGGACCGCTGCGGGCGTGAAGAAGATCATTGAAAAAGTTCACGCGAAACTTCCGAAAACCAAGGTGCTTCTGCTCGGAGTTTTTCCACGCGGCACAAAAGACTCTCCGCATCGCAAGGCGGTCGAGGGAATCAATGCAGTCATCAGCAAATACGGCGACGGAAAGAAAGTTACCTACCTCGACCTGACATCAAAATTCCTCGATGAATCCGGCGAGATTCCAAAAGACATCATGCCCGACAAACTGCATCCCACCGCAGCCGGCTATAAAATCTGGGCCGAGGCGATGAAGCCAACGTTGGATGCGCTGATGAAGTAATCCCGCTCCGAAACGCGCTTACTTCCGCTGGTTGCGATGCTCTTTATGGCAGGCTGCGCAATTTGTCCCAATCCGCTTAAACGCTGCATCCGCCTTGTCTGGCGACTGGCTGCGTAGTGCCGTATCCAAAGCCGTCGCGGCCTCGGTGCCCTCGGCAAGTTGCGTGCGGTAAGAATCGCTGCGTTTGGCAGTATCATCGAGTCGCGCAAGTTCCCGAAAGTGCTCGCGGAGCAATGTCGCATCGCCTGCCGCAGACGATGGCCACTTTTTAATTTGCGCCGCTTTGAGCAAATCGAACCGCTCATCGATCTCAATCATCGCGTCCACGATGTCCGGCGTCTTCGCCACTTCGGGCAGCGGTCCTACGGCGGCGAGCTGTTCTTTAGTGACCGGTTTGAATTCGAGCACTGAGCGATAAAGCCCGGCGTATTCCGCGCCAGTGCCGGCCTTGCGCAGCCACTCATCGGCTTGCTTCGGCGACCAGCCTTCGCGGCTTTCACACATGATGGCGACCGCTGCGGGGCCGCGATGTTTTCCGTGGTGGCAGTGCACAAAAATCAATTCCTCTGCCGATTTCTCCGCAGCCCGTGCGAGTTCGGGAATCCGCGCCGCTGGGACTCCGTCGTAGCCAATCGGAAGATGAATGTAGCGCAGCCCGTGGCGTTGCGCGGCGGCGATGTCGGGCTTCGCTCCATCAACGCTCACAATCGTCTTCACGCCGAGTTCCGAGAGAGCGCGAAATGCCGCGTCTCCTTCCGGTTGCGAGCCGGACAAAATCCGCTCCGTGACACGAAACGCATTCTTGATTTCTGGAAGCGCAATCGGTTCCGCGGCACTCGCAGTCATGCACAGCAGCGCAAACGCAGAAACACGAAATATCGCTGGCGGAATGTGGAGCACGATGCGCGTGTAGAAGCAGTGTGCGCGGGGCGCAAGCGGGAACAGGCCTTAATTCCAAGCTGCTTCCCATTGCAGAAAACCAAAAGACACATATTTTACTGCGATGCGTTTTGCTCCCTTCCTAGCTGTTTCTTTTGCCTCGCTCGCCAGCATTGCTGGCGCAGTCAATGTCCCGCCGGAAATCCTCGTGCAGGCCGATCCCGCTGTCCTGCGTCGCGGCGGGACTGTGCAGACGCTCAACACTCTGCCACTTTTTCGCGACCCCGATGGCGTCGAAAATCTGGTCCGCCTCAGCGTGCGAATCGGCACCGTGATAAAGACGGTGGACATCGAATTATTCGACACCGCAAAGCCGATCACATCCGCCAATTTTCTCGCCTACATCAACGCAGGCGCGACGGAAAATAACTTCATGCACCGCTCCGTCCCCGGCTTTATCGTGCAAGGCGGCGGCTTCCGCTGGACTTCTACCGGCGTCGGCTCGGTGCCTACTTTTCCAGCGATCCAAAACGAACCCAGCATCTCGAATCTGCGCGGCACCATCGCGATGGCTAAACTCGGCGGCGACCCGAACAGCGCGACGAGCCAGTGGTTTGTAAATCTCGCCGACAACTCCGCGAATCTCGACGCGCAAAACGGCGGATTCACCGTATTTGCACAGGTTTTGGGGAACGGCATGGAGGTCTTCGATGAAATCGCCGCGCTCCCGCGAGTAAATGCTGGCGGCCCTTACACCGATCTTCCTGTGAAGAACTTTTCGGGCACGACAGTGGAACGAATCCACACCGTTGAAACATCGCTCGCGCACAAGTTCACTTACTCCGCGACGACCGACGACGGCGCACTCGTGGGAATCGGGCTGCTCGGAAAATCGTTCGGCCTTTTTCCCCCAGCGGATCGCTTCGGCACGACCGCAGTTCATCTCACCGCGATAGATTTCGACGGCGCATCGGTCACGATGGATATTCCCGTGACTGTGCTCGCCCGCTCGCAAGGTTGGCATGTCGAAACGGGCACAGGCGGCTCGACAACGCTCGTCTTTAATCCAGCCGCAAGCGGCATCGTTGCAGGCGATGCGACGCCCGCCGCGTGGGGCGATGCCTTCATCACGGAGCCTGTATCAAAGACGTTCACAATTCGGAATGACTCTGCCAGCACGCTCGCCGGAATCCTCGTCTCGGTCAGCGGCGCAAATGCAGCGGAGTTTGCAATCACGAGCGGCAACGGCCCGGCGAGCATCCCTGCTGGCGAAAGTGCGACATTCACCGCGACGCTCACGCCCACTTCGCTCGGCGCTAAAACGGCGATTTTCCGCGTGGGCAGCGCGAACACAAACGAGGCATCTATAGACATCCAAGCATCCGCAAACGGCGTGGATTTTCCCGCACCCACGATCACCGGAACTTCGCCGCTTGTGCTGGAGCCAGACGGCCTCGGCATGGCCACGATGCCAGATTTGCGGAGCAGTTCTGTCACCGCCAGCGACCCGCGTGGAATCACCTCATTCACCCAATCGCCCGCGCCCGGCACAGTGCTCGATCTTGGATCATACTCGCTGCTGTTCGAGGCCGTGAATTCCAAGAACAAGACCACCACAACCACCACCACCGTGACCGTGCGCTACCAAGTCACCAACTTGGAAATCAACAGCGCAGCCGCAGTCACCGGGACGCCCGCGCCAGCCGGAACAGACGGCATTTTTGCAGACTTCGGCGTGCCCGCGATTAGCAATCGGCGCGGCTTGGTCGCACGAGCGACGCTGCTCAATGGCCGCACAAAAAGCGCCGTGATTTACTTCGAGGACGGCGCGGGCGTCGGCAGAATTGTGGCAAAGCAAAGTGAACCATCCGGCGTGCCGCTGACGTTTTTCAAATCGTTTCAAGACCCGCTGATTTCGCCCGATGGCAAAATCGCATTTGGCGCGAAACTTGGCGGTGCAAAAGGCTCCGAGGATGATGGCGTGTGGACGGACCTCTTCGGTTCGCTTTCGCCCGTGCTTCGCGAAGGGCAACCACTTCCCGGCCTCAGCCCTCTGCGGCTGAAATCCGTGACGAGCATTTCACTCACGGATGATGCGCTCATCGCACTCGTGAAATTGCTGCCGCTTGCTGGAGTTGTCTCCCCCGCCAACGACACCGCGCTCATCCGCGTGACCGCCGCCAATTCCGCAGTCTTGCTTGCACGCACAGGCACTTCCTTTTCCGGCTCCACGGTGAAAAAGCTCACCGTCCTCCAGCCCGCGCCAACCTCCGCCGGGCAGGGTTCATGGCATGGCGCGGATGAAGTCCTCGCAAAACTCACGCTCGCCGATAAGCGCGTGACGCTCGTGAAACTCAGCTCCGCAGGCGCATCCACCACACTACTCGAAACCAACTCCGCAATATCCGGGATCACCGCCGCGCTAGGCTCCATCAGCGTTTCCTCATACGGAGGACCGGGCATCGCAATACTCGCGACGAAATCACCTCAACCAAACGTCACCAAAGCAAACGACACCGCGATTCTGCGCTCAAACACCGGCGCGACATTCACCGAACTCATCGCGGAAAGCGGACTGCCCGACGGCTTCGGCGCATTCTCCGATCCAGTCATGAACAGTGCGGGCGATGTTCTTTTCCTCGCCACGCGCCGCGCCGCGCTCGCGGGCAATCCATCCGTCAACGCGCTCTGGCTCCACAAAAATACCGGCACGACCGCACTGCTCGCCGCGCTGGGTGCAGCGGCGGTGAATGAGGCTGGCGCACCGATTGCGGATACCGTTTGGAGCAAGTTCAGCACATTCGCCCTGCCGGACTCAATGGGTCCGGTATTTGTCGCACAAGTCAAAGGACGCGCTGTTTCCGCGAACACGAAAACCGGGCTTTGGGCCGTGGATTCGCAGGGAATTACGCGGCAACTTCTCCGCACAGGACAAACTGTGGGCGCAAAACAGATCACCTCCTTTACCCTGCTCAACGCCCTCCCCGGCTCATTCGGCGCACGACGCAGCTTCAACGGCACCGGCTCACTCGCAGTCCTCGCGACATTCAGCAACCGCACAAAATCCATTTTGCGAATTGATGTCCCGTAGTCGCTGCGGATGAAATTTTTGCGCAGCAAATCTCCGTGCTTGCGCCTTTGGAAAAAGCGGGCACATTTCGCGGCCTCAAACGGATGGGTGGCAGAGTGGTCGATCGCGCCCGCTTGGAAAGCGTGTTAGGTCTTAACAACCTACGAGGGTTCGAATCCCTCCCCATCCGCCACCTCCCTTGCTCGGCAGAAGCAAAAATGCGCAGTTGGCAATGAGTTGCGGGTCGGCTATCGGCGCAGTCCGATATGTCTCGAACTCTCATTCTCACAACTGGCTACGGCGAGGGCCATAATGCTGCCGCTCGTGCTCTCGCGGAGGGCATCCGCTCACTTGGGGGCGAAGCGACGGTGCGCGACATCTTGCTGGAGACTTACGGGCACAAGCAGGAGACTGCTCGCAGGCTGTATATCCAGTGCATTGACCGTGCGCCGCTGCTTTGGTCTGCAATTTACAAGGCTCTGGATTTTCGTCCGTTTGCGTGGGCTTCAATGCGCACTCTTTGGCCTGCGGAGAAGCGGCTCCGCGAAGTCCTTGCGGAGGAAAAACCGGATGCCGTCGTGTCTGTTTATCCAGCCTACGGGCACATCCTCGACCGGCTGTTTCCGAAGGGTGCGCCATTCCGTGAGGCGACGATTATTACCGACAGCATTTCGGTGAACTCGATCTGGTACACGAAAGGCACGAGCGCATACATCGTCGCGAATGAAGCTACGGCTGCGGTTGTGCGAAAGCATCGCCCCAGCGCGAGAGTGGAGACGCTCGGTTTTCCTGTCGGCACGGTGTTTGCGGACTCGCGGCCCGTTCGCAAACCGCCGGGCGATGGCGAGCCGCTGCGTGTGCTTTTTATGGTGAATCACGCAAAAGGTGGCGCGTCTGAAATCGTTCGCGACTTGCTCGAAATCCCCGGCATCAGCCTCACGGTGACAGTCGGTCGTGATGAAAATCTCGGTCGCACATTGTCCGCTCTCGCAGCGGGAATGCAGCGCGAACTGAACATCCTCGGCTGGGTAAAAAACATGCCGGAATTGCTGATGTCGCATCACGTCCTCATCGGCAAAGCAGGCGGTGCAGCCACGCAGGAATCGCTCGCTTCACACACGCCGATGCTCATCACGCAAATCGTGCCCGGCCAGGAGGAGGGCAATGCGCAACTCGTGCTGGAGAATGAATGCGGCGCATTCACGCCCAATCGCGCCGCCGTGGTCGAGACGCTCACCTCGCTTGCGGCGGACAATTATTCGCGCTGGCGGCACTGGGCCGCGCAGACTGCACTCATCGGGCGTCCCGACTCGGCCCGCACGGTGGCGCGATACATTCTCCAGCCATGATCCGCGCATTTCTTTTCGACATTGGAAACGTCATCGTCCGCTTTGATTTCGCCTGCGCACTCCGCGCTGTCGCATCGCTCAGTGATGTGCCGGATGAGGCTGCTGCGCTGGAGCGGATTGATGCGGTGAAAGTGATCTACGAAGACGGCGGCATGTCGCGCGATGCCTTTCTGCACGAGGTTTTCGCGCTTCTGAAATACCGTGGCACGCGGGAGCAATTCATCTCGGCATGGCAGGATATTTTTTGGGCCAACGAGCCGATGCACGCGCTCATCCGCGCACTGCACGGACGCTTCCCCATCCATCTTCTCAGCAACACAAGCGACATTCACATCGAGGGACTCTTCCGCGATTTCGACGTGTTCCAGTGCGTGACGAGCGGCGTGTATTCGCACGAAGTCAAAGCATCGAAGCCGTATCCACGCATCTACGAAATCGCGTGCGAAAAATGCGGCATCGAACCCACGAGCACATTCTTCATAGACGACCTCGCGGCAAACATCGAAGCCGCGCGGGCAGCAGGTTTTCACGCGCATCATTACCACCACGACCGCCACGACGAGCTGCTCGCAAACATCCGCACTGCGGGTGTGGACATCGCGATTTAATCCACCACTTTTCACACCCACACCATGAAGACTTTCATCATCGCAGCATCGCTCGCATCGCTCCCGTGCATGGCGCAGCAGCCCCGGCCAGTCGCCGCGCCGGATTACCATATCCCGCTGTCGGAAAAAATAGCCGCAGTGCGCCCTGCGGATGGGCTTCCGAAAATCGAGGACGCTTGGGAGGACGCATTTTTCCGCTGCCTGCTCACGGAAGACGACCGTGCGCGGATGGCGCGGATGCTGGAGCTGATCGCCACCACGCCAAAAGAGCATTTCGCCGCTGGCTCGCGTGCATTTCAGCGGATGGACGGCTTGGGACTTTCCCAACT
>JANMLS010000109.1:0-2234 GCA_031372675.1 Verrucomicrobiaceae bacterium | reverse complement strand
CGCAGCGCTCACTGGGTCGATGGACGTCATCAGCCAAAAGAAGGTGGACTTGCAGATCAGTAGCGATATCAAGGAAACTTTGATTCAAAACTCAGGTGTGGACATCATCGACGGCCAACCCAACATCAGGGGTAGCTCAGGCTATGCCTATGGCGTGGGCAGCCGCGTGATGGTGATGCTCGATGGCTTGCCATTGCTCTCGCCCGATGCGTCATTTGCCCAGTTTGACCTGATCCCCACCGACAATATCGCGCAGATTGAGGTCATGAAGGGAGCGTCTTCTGTATTGTATGGCTCCTCGGCGATGGGTGGTGTCATCAACGTGCTCATGGCCGATGCGCCCGCTACGCCCAAGACTTCGATTCGCTTGCGTGGAGGTGGCTTTGATGCTCCCCGTGACAAGGCGCTGGACTGGGACGGAAACAAGTTTGCCAAAAACGCGGGTATCAACGTATTTCATTCCCAAAAAATCGGCATTCATGATTTCACGGCCTTGTTTGATCTCTGGCATGACACTGGATTTCGCTATGGCAACCCATCGACAAGGGGTCGGGCGCAGATCATGACCAAGTTTCGCTCCAAAAAGAATGCAGGCTTGACCTACGGTCTCAATGCGAGCATGCGTTTCGACTCCAGCACGACCTTTCTCTTTTGGGATTCCTACCACCCAGCAGACACGCTCCTTTCTTTTAGTGGTGACACCATCTACAACTCGCTCGGGGCACTCTCGGGCAGCGGCTCGGCACGCTCGCAGTTCAACTCGAGCTACACCGCTGACCCATTCTTCAAATTCTTGACGAAGAAGCAAAATCTGCACTACTACCGCGGTCGGTTGATGATCACCAGCAATACCAACAATACCAATCAGAGCAGCCTGAACTCGCTGATCTACAACGATTACCAGTTTTCGACCCGTCTATTCGATGGTCGCATCAACTGGGTGAGTGGCGGCACAGCGAGCTTCAACGTGGTGCGAGGTGGGGCATTGTATGGTGGAAATCACCACTCGATCAACACTGCGGTTTATACCCAAATGGATGCCAAGATCACTGCCAAGTGGAACGTGACCGGTGGCGGTCGCTTTGACAACTGGAATATCGACGGCAAGAAAAACGAGGCGGCGCCCATTTTCAGGTTGGGTACCAACTATGAGTTCATCAAGGGAAGCAACATCCGTGCATCTGTCGGTCAAGCCTTCCGTAGCCCATCGATTGCCGAGCGCTTTACCAATACGTTTGCGAGTGGCCTCACCATTGCCCCCAATCCCGACCTCTTGGTGGAGAAAGGATTTTCTATGGAGCTGGGCTACAGGCAGGGCTTCATTGCGGGGAATCAAAAGCGCGGTGTGTTGGGTTTCATCGATGTGGCAGCTTTCTCGATGAATTACAACAACATGATCGAGTTTGGTGTGAAGGCTCCGCCAGCAGATTCCTTCAACCCATTTGACCTGCAAACCGTTTTCTGGGCCAAAAACTATGCTCACGCCCGCACCTCGGGCATCGAAGCCACGGCCATGGTGCAGTACACACACGACAAATTTAGGTTTGACCTCAATGGCGGCATCACCTATATCGATCCTGTAAACTTGAATCCTGGGGCCGATTCCGCTCAAGCCGATCTCTTGAATACGATCGGCCCACAAAGCCGTCCATTTAGCTTGAATGCCTTTGGTCAGTTGATCGGGGTCTTTGGGCCAGATGCGGCGACGTTCAAGCTCCATGACAACCCGAGTGTGCTGAAATACAGGAGCAAGTGGCTCAATCGTGCCAGCGCCACGGTGGGCTATGGAGCCTTTAACCTGACTTGCAACTATCGTTACAAGTCGCCCATCTTGGCGATCGACCAGTTTCTGTATGTCGCCATCCCCGGTGCAGCAGACTTTGTCTTGTCTCACCCCAGGGGCTTCAGCCTTGTGGACTTCATCTTCTCGGCTCAGGTGACCAAGGAGATGCAAATCTCCTTGAGCGCCAAAAACGCCTTCAATACCGAGTATGTGATCCTGCCAGGCATCATTGGCGAGCAGCGCAGCTTCAACTTCCAGCTCAAGTATGTGATCAATCACGCCAAGAAAAAGACCATGTAGTCGCAGCGACTAGGACTAGGCGCTTTGCTTTAGCGCCAATCGGGAGCAGGTAGTGGTTGAAAAGTTTTCAACTGCTACCTGCTCTCTGCTACCTGCTACCTCCAAGCGGGTGTAGCACAAATTGCACCTTTCTAGCTTTGCCAACTCTTCA
>JANMLS010000107.1:0-3630 GCA_031372675.1 Verrucomicrobiaceae bacterium | reverse complement strand
GCTGCCCATTGCGTTCATTCGGTCGGTGCGCGGTGAGGTGCGGTTGCGGATTCCGGTGCTGAGATCACCGAGCGGGATTTCTTTTTCGATGATCTGTTCTCCGCGTTGGAGTTTGATGCGCACTTTCTCGCCCGCCTTTTTGTTGGAGATGGTATTGGTGAATTTGAAGATCGTGTCCGGCTTGCTGCCGTCGAGTTCCACGATGCGGTCGTCTGCTTTCACTCCGGCTGCAAAGGCCGCGCCTTTTTCCACGACGCGCCCGATTTTCAGCCCCTTGTCGTCGCTCTCCACCTGCACGCCGAGGAAGCCGCGACCTGCCATGCGAATGTTGCGCATCGCCACGCTCACCACGCCGATGGCCAGCGGCGCACGACCTTCCGGCGCGACTGCGGTGATGAAGGAGCCGACTGTGGGTGAGGGGACTTTTGAGAGTTCCAGTGCGGGGATTTCTGAGACTGGAAGTTTCAGCAGCGCGAGGTCGTGTTCTTCCCAAGTGCGAGAGACTTTTGCGGCAAACCAAACTCCTTTGAATTGCACTTCGAGTTGCGCGGCATCTTTCACCTCGCTGGCTTTGGTGAGCAGCCAGCCGTTTGCATGGATGCAGGTTGCAAAGGCGAGTGGCTTGTCTGCTTTCTTCGCGTCGCGAACGGCGTATGTCGCGGGCGCGGCTTTCAGCGTGCCGGGTTTGTGGCCTTCGACGAGGCTGAGGTAGTGTTTGTTAAGCTGTTCCTCGACCTTGCGGTCGCCGCCGCCGCCGAGCAGTCGGCGGAGCAGTTCCTCAAATAATTTTACGTCATCAGCTTTGCTCTCTTGCCGTTCTTTCTGCGGTTCAGCAGCAGGCGCGGCTGGGCTTTTTTTGATTCCCGCGTGGAGCGCGAAAGCACCGAGGCATGTGATGATGATGAGAAGTTTTTTCATTGCCGGTTACTTTTTAATTTTGCCGCCGAGCTTGCCCCATTTTTCGCCAGCGAGCAGTCGCTCCCAGTCTGCTTTCACAGCACTCAAGGGCGCACTGCGGTTGAAGCTCAGGCTTTCGGAAATGGACGAGTGGATGCCCACGACTTTGCCATCGAGATTAAAAAGCGGCCCGCCCGAATCACCGCCGATGAGCGTGCAATCGCTCACGAGAAAACCGCCGAGGTCTTTGTAGCTGACTCGCCCGATGCGGACGGGAGGCGTGCGCCGCGAATCGTAGCCGCCGGGATGGCCGAGCGCGACGACGATGGTGGTGGGTTCCAGTTTTTCGGAATCGCCCATTTCCACAAACGGATGTTTCCCCGCGCCCTGTATCCGCGCCATCCCCACGTCGCGTGTGAAGTTCGAGCCGAGTACGTCGCACTTGCGCTGTGTGCCGTCGGGGAAAACGACCGTCATCGTCATGTTGCCCTGCGTGACGTGGGCGGCGGTGAGAATCAGCCCATCCTCGCTCACCACCACGCCGGAGCCAGCAGCAGGCTTATTATCGCCGATGAGCGAGACGACTGCCGGTGTGGTTTTGGCGACGAGCTGCTTTACCTGCGTCTCGATGACTTTCAGCTCCGGCACAGTCAGCGAGAGCGCATCCGGCGTGGATGCGAAAAGAAATGCGGCGGCGGCGAGTGCGTGCAGGATGCGTTTCATCGGAAGCATAAGCGGAGAGTGTGCGGGAGTTTGTCTCAGTAATTTGATACGCGCCACTCGGAAGTTGCAGACGCTCTCTGTCCAGAGATGCGGCAAGCAAAGCGTCGTATTGGCGCCCCGCCAATGAGAGTGGCCCGGCGGCCTCCGCCGGATTCGCTTACATTGGCGAGGGCGCCAATGCCACGACGCAGCGGCTCAGGGCGAAAGACGCGCGATTTTCCAGGCGTCGCCGTGTAGCCGAGTGCAACCGTCTGTGTGCGCTTGCTGCGGAACTCATCGTAAGTCGCGCTGCTCGTTTCATTTCTTTTTTCGCGCCTGACCCCTTCTCCCTAGTTCCCCTATTTCTTAATTTTGATCCGTTTTTTGGGGTCATATTCAAGGTTTAGGGAACCAAATGGATTGATCCTGACATCCCTAAAATAGAGCGAACCCCTTCCATTTCTTGATGCGCTATGATTTAGCCAGAAAATACCATGCACTTTGTGGTCTTTTGAACGCCAGAAAAATCTGCTACTATTTGGATTTGTTCTACGCAACCCATCCTCCTGTGAGCGCACTGTTATACTCGTGCTGTATCCATCAGATGGGGCGAGATTACCGAAGACATCTGCAGGGCAAAACTCTCCGTCTGAAATCTTGAATTCCCATACTTTCGCAAATCCATCATCGTAAGCTTCGAAAATTGTGTACTCTACTGATACGGCTTGCTCTGTTCCGTTTATGCTACCAGGAAGCAAGATTGCCGAAACTTTCTTAATATTTTTCTGGTGATCAAAATTGGCGTCAACTTGCGTGATATAAAGCGGATCAGGGTTCCCAGTTTTCCAGAACTTGAAAATTCTCGGATTCTTGCTATTTGGACGAAATTCAGAAGCCCCTGTTCGGTCCACTAGGCTGCTGAATCGAAAATATAACTCTGCAACTCTGCTGAGTTGATACCCGGATTTTTCTATTCTCTCAAATCTAACCGAGTAACCAGTCCTCTCCTCAATCTTGAACTCTCCAAAAGCGTCGGATTCGAGCTGGATAACTTCTCGTTTCTGCTCTGGCCCGTTCAAATACTTTTCAAAAGAGGTTTCGGTGGAGAGCAATTCAGCTTCAATCCTCACACCACCGATTGGGTTGCCATTTTGATCAACGCACTTTCCATAAAAGGAAATCTTACGATTAAACCCAGCTAGGATAGTGTGCGTACTTTTCCCCTGATCCCACACATAATCTGTCATGCCTGTAGGTTTGACTACTTGAGGCGTATTCTTAGGAGTGGATGATTGTTGCGCAGTGGAATCGGGGATTGGGACTGTCACACTATTCTCATCCCTCGATTTTTTCCTCATCAAAAATACAACCAATAATGCACCTGCTAATAGCCCGAGTCCGATAACCAGAAATATAATATTCCTTTGCTTCATGACTAAGGCTGTATCCGTTCTATAATTCCTGCCGCATCAAGAAGCGCATCCCAAAATCGCCATCGCTGTTGAATCACCCCAAGGAACTGAGCACTATGTTCATCAGCAGTTTCACGAAACCTCTGAGATTCATCTTCGATAAATGGACTATTCGTATCAAAATTTTCAGTGATTACATTCCCTACAGTATGTCCACCCTCCACAGCCGCGCCAAGAGGGGGGGATTTTGCTTCTGCGATATGTGCGAATATCTCGTAAAAGTCTTTGAAATCACTCAGGATTGTTGCACCTACATCCAGTATATTCAGCCCTCTATACCACCACCTTTTCCCATCCATACCTAGCGGTTCGGAAAAATGGTACCCAAGATCTGGTTTCTGCCATTGATTAATTAACCATAAACTGAGCGCGTAGTCTGCATAATTGTGGAAGTTTTTGATACCGTTAAGTGTGACAGCACGAATTCCCGAAAAGAACTCTGAGGTGCGCTAGATTCTTGGACCGGAACCCACTAAAGCAAGGCCAAGAATGAAAACCAAAGAACGTAAACAGTATACAGCCGAGTTCAAAGCGCAGGCTGTAGCCCTGATGGCGGCCG
>JANMLS010000080.1:0-2609 GCA_031372675.1 Verrucomicrobiaceae bacterium | reverse complement strand
GAGTGAAAAGGGTTTTCTTATCCGCTATTTGCTATCGGCTATTTGCTATCGGCTATTTGCTATTTGCTATTTGCTATTTGCTATTTGCTATTTGCTATCCCCAGCAGCTCACCGCTTCGGCCCCGCCCCGCGCCCATCATTCGCCAGCTTCTCCCGCTTCTCATTGCGCGTCCGCGACTGCTCCCCGTTCTGGTCCCGACACGTCCCGCAGCTCCCCTTGCCGGAAACACAGTAAGCACACCGCGAACAATCCTTGCACACCGGGCACGGATCTTCCCCCTTACACCGCCGCCCGCTGCCCGGCCCGCCTGCAACCAGCGTGGATGCGGCGGTCAAGAATGCAGCTAGAGTTAGCAGGATCAGTTTCATCGGTGCTTCATTACCTATCGTCCATCCTTCGGTGAGCGATGGCATTGAGCTGCTGGATCATCGCCGCCTGAGACTCAATCAACTCGCGGTGCCTGCGCTGGGCCTCCGCTCCGCGAATAACGAGGATGGCGTGAATGACGGCGACGAAGTAGAGAGGAAAGAGTAGCAGCGCCCCAAGATAAAGAAATAAGCTGGCAAAGCCATTGAATATCCGCCCCTTCAAAAGCAGGGCAAGTGGAGGGCAGAGGAAGCAGAGCAAGTAAATCATTGAGTAGGATTCTCGGGGTTTTGAGCAAATGCAAAAGATGCGACAAAGAGGATTGTTGCGGTTTTCATCGGTGTGTCTTGTTGGTTGAATTACTCATCGGGCGCTCGATGGAATCTCTCCTTTTCTCCTGCCCGTCATCAACATTCCATCGAATCCAACGCCCGAGAGAGTCTGTTTTTCTACGTCAAAATGAAGCAACGCACTGCGTTTGTCTTTGAGTGTGATTCGAACCATCTTCGTGCCTTCGATTACCCAAAGCCCACTCCAGGTCTCTGCGGAGCAGGTGCCGTCCGAGCGGAACTTGATGGAGCGTCCCTTGACGTTCGGTTGATCATACCTCCATTCAGTGGATGTCAGAAAAGCGGGAGTGATTGGCTTCGCATTCTTTGGAGCCTGCCCAAATGCGGAAAGCGAAAGGGCGAGTGCGATCGTGATTGATGCGGTTTTCATCGGCGTCGTTTGGTAGTTTGAATTACTGGATATACCCAGGCGATTTGATTTTGTGAGATGGTAAATTGTGGGTGAAGCGGGTTGTGCGAGATGAGTGTGACGACGCCATTCTCCACGCCTCCCCAGACCTTGCAAAAGCATTCGCCGTCCACCGTCTTCACCACCACTTCATCCCCCCGCCGCAAAGTCGCTGCGGGCGAGACAATCACCACATCACCCGGCGTGATGGATGGCGTCATAGACTCGCCCTCAATGCGCAGCGCAAACGCTTTCGGGTCCGGCACGTCAAAGGCGATGAATGCCTCCCCGCCCCAGCCTTCATCCAACGCGGAAACATCCGTGCGACCCGCTTGGGCAAAGGAAAGCAGCGGCACATACCGCGCCCGGATGTCGCCGTGCAACGTGAGATTCGGGCGCTGTCCGATGATCCCATGCGATCCATCTTCGGAATAAACGCGCAGCGAATCCCCGCCGCTTAAGAGTTCATCAGCACTCACGGGCAGCACGCTCGCCAGCTTCGCGGCGCATTTCTCGGAAATCCGCGCTCCATTATCCTCCAGCGATTGCAGCACGCCGATCTGGTAGCCGGTGGCCTTCGCAAGCTGCGCAATGCTCATTCCTGCTTGCTCGCGGGCCGCTTTGAGCCGCTCCCGTGGCGTGCCGTGAGACTCCGTGAGGCGTGGCGTTTCCTCGTGTTCACTAATGCTCACTTCGCGCTCAAACTTTGCCACCACCATCGATCCGGGCTCCCTGCCATTCTCCAACTGCGAATAGTAGCTCCGGCCAATCCCCAAAAGCGATGCCGCCTGAGCCTGAGAGAGATTCAGTCGCGCTCTCCAGGCGAGCAGCCTTTTTGAAAAAAGTTCATTTTTGTTCACTTTTGCTGTTGACGAGGTTCACAAATGCACACTATTGTTGGCTCACATTTGTGAACCACAGTAAACACCAACTCCAAACGAAGCAAGCGGAAAGATTCCGGCAAACGGCAAAGCTCGCGCTCATCCGCCGCCGCAAGTCCATCCGCGCCCTTGCCGCCGAGTTGGGCAGGCCGCGCGAATCGGTCTCCCGCGCAATCAATCGCGGCGAGTTTCCGCGCCTCCGCCAGAAAATCGCCGAAGCCCTCGCAATCTAACATGTCGCAACTTCCGCCAATAGACCGCGCCGCCGGAAATCACGCCGCCCGCATCGTCATGGATGCCGCAGCAACCATCCCCGAGCCGCTACGCCCCGCAATCTTCCGGGCACTCGCAGCCATCACGGAGGAGGCGGAGAGCGAACAGCTCATCATCGCCGCCGCCGCCATCGAACAGGCCCGCGAAGCTCAGATGCTCCTCTTTGAAATGTTCTCTTCCAGGCCAATCGGCATCCGTCCCCCAAACATCAAACCCGCCTAGCTCTATGAAACGCATCCCATCTCTCATTGGCCACGCCGCCCGCCTCGCCGCTCTCTGGCAGGTAAAGGAAATCACCGTGATCCGGCTCATCAACGCGCTCGTCATTGCGTGGCTGGACATCGTTAGCC
>JANMLS010000078.1:0-2674 GCA_031372675.1 Verrucomicrobiaceae bacterium | reverse complement strand
GAGTGAAAAGGGTTTTCTTATCCGCTATTTGCTATCGGCTATTTGCTATCGGCTATTTGCTATTTGCTATTTGCTATTTGCTATTTGCTATTTGCTATCCCCAGCAGCTCACCGCTTCGGCCCCGCCCCGCGCCCATCATTTCCGCCGCCCAGTCCAAGCCTGCCCGTCAAAGAACACGCCAGTAAAAGTAGAGAAGTCAGCCGAAAATACCACCGTGCTCGTACGGCCTCCTAGCTTGAGCTGGACGGTGTTTCCCTCCACTCGCCGCCAGTCCGCACCCCAGCTACTCGCCGAGTGAGCCTTGCCCTCTGCGTCAAACCGCAGCTCGAAGCCCTTCTTGGTCGGGTGGTCATACACCCATACGCCTTTGGTGATTGCAGCCGTGAGGTCCTTCGCGGGCGTCTGGCCCAGCTTCGAGCGCATCTCAAACGGCACTTGCGCTGCGGGGATCGTCGTTTCACCCACCCTCGAAGAGACGATCACACTCCCATCCTTCCCCTGCATGATGCGTGCTGCTGCATAGGTTTTTCCGCCCCACTCAAGATTCCCTACCTCAATCCCCGCGATTCGCCCCGCAAACGATTTCCCGCCAGTGCCGGAGCCGATAAACTCTGCCGCCTCTGCATTGAAGTTCAGCGTAAAAGCCTCTCCAATCCCCTTGCGAAGCTCAATCTGCCGCTCGCCAGCCACGCGCCACGTTCCAGTCCATCCCTCACCGCTTGCCACGCCGCCCGGCTTCAGCCGCAGCAATTCCTCTTTGCCATCGCGTTGCCACGCCCACACAGGCCCGATCACCTGCTCTTTCAGCCCGGCATTGATAGTGGTCGCTTGCAGCAGCAGCGCGGAAATTAGGATGGATGTGGTTTTCATCGGTGTTTTAGAATCAGATAAATTACTATTACTGCGATCGCAAGTCCGAGCCAACTGCGGCTTTTTTCGGTGCGCATTACTACGTTTCGCTTTGGCGCAGAGCGTTCCATTTCAGCAAGTGCAAATCCGCGCCGCTCGTCAGCAAACTCACATTCTAAAGTGCCACTCTCCAGACTCAAGGAAAGGATAGAAGCTGCGTTTTTCAGGCGCGGTTGAGAGGTTGCGCCATCCGGCCATAAAACGCGCACTCGCGCATGATTCGAGCCTTCTTCAAGGATTGCGGCGCGTCCTTCGTCATCCACTGCTATCAACATTACCATTCCTGCCCCAAATCGAACAACCCTGCCGCGCGTGTTGCCGAGGATCACGAGATTACTATGTAGAAAGACGCCGCAATACCACTTCAACGAAGGGGAAACAGCAACGTGATCGGTTTCATCGCCGCCAAACGCCATATATTGACGCCCCCGCTCCGCCCAAAGTCGCAACTCGCGATTGCGATTTCTCATTTACCTTTTTTCGGCGGAGTCATGTGCATTCTGCAACGCCGCTGGAACTCAGACCAGTGCGCCTCCATGTCAAGAAAAGCTCCGCGCTGGAATGCGGGAGGGATGTCGCAGAAGCCTACAACCATGTCTGCAAGTGAGCGCGCTAGATCGCCGTCATTCTTGGAAACAATCGGCAAAGCATCGCTTTCCTTTGGCTCATTATCAGCGTCATCCACCTCCATTTCCCCCTCTCCATCCAGCAGCCACTTAAGATTTACGCCGAGAGATTGACACGCTGGCGCAATAGTGCGCCGCAGCGGAGTGGAGCCGGAAAGCCATCCCGACACAGCAGGCTGAGTAACCCCCGCAAGCCGTGCCAGTGCGGCTTGCCCGCCTGCGCGGTCAATCAATTTTCTTAGACGGGCTTGGAAGGATGATGACGCCATGTCGAGCGGAATATCAGTTAATCAGAAAAAATCCACAGAATTTTCTTGCACGCTGATATAAGCGTGATATTAGAACCTATATGCACGATCGCATCACAATTCCCAAGCCTCTGCGCAAGCTTCGCGCAAAAGCCTTTGAAAAAGGAATGAGACTCATAGACGTGGCACAGGCTGCCGGAGTCCCCTACAAAACCACAAGTCAGATTCTCGCCGGGAGACTGATTCGGCCATCGCAGCTCCATCAAATTGAAACGGCCATCGAAGCCGCACAGGAGGTCGCATAATGGCTCGCATCCACAAGAAAGCAGCAGTGGAGGTGATCGTCCGGCATGTCATGCAGAACCCGCCAGCGACCATCGCAGAGCGGCTAGTAATCGCCGATGCAATCGCAGCGCTCGAATGCAGTCTAAGTGAAGCGGCCAAGCGCGTCGCTGAAGCCATTCGCAATGCGGAGAAAGAACAGCTCACATTCTTCGGAGATTCGTGGGCAGAACTCGGGAGGGCCAGCAAATGACGCAAGCCAAACGCGAATTGCTCGCCGTAAAGTGCATGAAAGCCCTGAGCCTGCCGACTTGGGACGCTCTCCGTAGCCTCCGCGCAATTCACCGGACGCTCCCGCGCTCCCAAGAGCGGACGGAGGTATCCCGCATGATCGCCTTCCTGTCGTGGACAGACAAAGCCGTCAACAACCTCTGCCTGACCAAACGCCCGAGCGCATCGTCGGCCAGCAAACCCGCCTAGCTCTATGAAACGCATCCCATCTCTCATTGGCCACGCCGCCCGCCTCGCCGCTCTCTGGCAGGTAAAGGAAATCACCGTGATCCGGCTCATCAACGCGCTCGTCATTGCGTGGCTGGACATCGTTAGCC
>JANMLS010000074.1:0-3650 GCA_031372675.1 Verrucomicrobiaceae bacterium | reverse complement strand
GAGTATGTTCTCGCGGTTGACCCCGCCATTTTGTAGGCCATGCCGTTCGACATTCCGCGCACTCGGCGGTGGTAGTTTTCAAAAGCTGCCGTGCTGCCCTGTCTCGTGCCGCTGTTGTGGATGACGATGTAGCGCCAGCGGCCTTTTTTTACCGGGGCTTTATCAATCGCCCGCTTCACCGGGCCGATGACGTATTTGTAAGACACACCGCCGCCAAATATGCGGGATAAAAGCCCCCGGCTTTCCTCTTTTTTCGGCTCGTCGTCATCCACTTGCCCAACCGTGCTTTTCTCCACGCGAAAGGGCGTCTCCTGCGGCGGGAGTTCCGTGATGGGCTGGCGCGGCGCGGGCGTGGGCGGAAGCTGCGGCTGGCGCGGTTCGACAAAAGGTTTTGGCGTCGGCGTCGCGGGTTCGCGAGTGGGCGGTGTCTTTGGTTTTGGCTTCGGCACGGGGCCTTCGGTGTCAGCGGGCGGAGTCCACGGAATCGTGGTCATTTCCTCGCGGGCTTTGAGAAAGAGACGCTTCTTTTCCTCGTCCGTGAGCGGTTGCTGCGAGGCAACGCGATGGGCGAGCAGAAGTGTGAAAGCAAGCAATAGAGCGGAAGAGCGGCGCACGGTCGCGCAGCGTTTCAGAAAGCGATCCATAACTCAAGCGAGGAACCTCGCGTTGCGGAGAAAAATTACGCCGCTGGCGTTTCCTTCGGCACTTTCATCATCATCGCCACCACCGCAGCGGCCACGAGCATCCACGCGGCCCATGTGAATGCGGTGAGGTATCCGTTTTCCAGCAGCGTCGCGGTCGCGGCATCTAGCGGCTTGGTGCGGTCGAAATCGCTGAATCCCAGCGGCAGCGCGAGTGAGGCAATGAGCGGGCCGAGCCAGCGCCCTGCGCTTCCGGCGGCGGAGTTTAGCCCCAGCACGCGGCCTTGTGCGCGACTGTGGACGTGGCGCGATGCCATCCCGCTTAATGTGGGGACGAGCAGGCCATTTCCGAGCGCGAGCAGCGCAGTAGAGCCGAGGAAAGCTGCCGTCGTGTCGCTGCGCGGGAGAAGCCACAAGCTCACCGCGAGAATCACCGCGCCGGTGATGGCGAGCTGTTTCTCGATGTCGCGCTTGAGCAGCCGCCGCAGCAGCCCGCCCTGCACGATCACGCCGATGACGCCGACGTACGCAAACGCGAAGCTCATCTGCGCTCGCGAGTAATTCAGATGGTCCGCGCAAAAGAGCGAGAAGAGCAGGTGGATGGACGCGAAGCCCGTTGTGGACAGCAGATTTGCCACAAGCAGCAGCGCGATAAATGTGCCGCGTCCATCGGCGAACACCTCGCCCAGAGCGGCCTTTTGGTCCGGGTGGTTCCGCTTTTCCTCCGTGAGCGTCTCCGGCAGCATTTTGATGACGAGCAGCAGATTCACCACTGCCAGCAGCCCGGCAAAATAGAACGGAGCCGAGTGGTGCCAAAGACTCAGCAGCCCACCCAGCGCAGGCCCCAGCACAAAGCCCAGGCCAAACGCCGCACCAATCATCCCCATCGCCTTGCTGCGGTCTGCGGGCGTCGTCACATCCGCCACGCACGCCTGCGCCGCTGCGATGTTGCCGCCGCTTGCACCATCAATGATGCGGCCTAAAAAAAGCATCCACACCGAGCCAGCCGCGCCCGTGATGAAATAACCAATCGCCGTGCCGATGATGCTCACAATCAGCACCGGCTTCCGCCCGATGCGGTCGCTCAATTTCCCCAGCAGCGGAGCCATGAAAAGCTGCACCAGCGAGAAGATGCCCGTGAGCCAGCCGAGCTGCGTGGCCGACATTTTGAAAGGCGCGTTCTTCGCATAATCCGGCAGCACCGGAATCACGATCCCAAAGCCGATCATGCTCACGAAGATGGTGAGGAAAATCACACCCAGCGTGGCGTGTTTGCGGCGTTTTTCGTTGTCAGGTTTCTGCTCCAAAGCGGGCGGATAAAAGCGGGGCTGCCCCGCAAGCGCAAACGCGGAATGCAGGAAAGT
This sequence comes from Verrucomicrobiaceae bacterium, assembly GCA_031372675.1. Taxonomy (GTDB): domain Bacteria; phylum Verrucomicrobiota; class Verrucomicrobiia; order Chthoniobacterales; family Chthoniobacteraceae; genus SXWH01. The sequence continues at coordinate 1,645 of JANMLS010000074.1, read as the reverse complement.
GCAAGCGGGCCGTGATCGCGGAGTGAGCAATTGTGCTACCTATTTCTTGAACCCGCATCCCTTCGCAAAGTACAGACAAAGAATATCCAATGAACCACTGCGCCTGCGCTTCGTCATTTGCGCTCCCTTTGCCATGATCGCCGACGCTCTCCGCTTCATCCGCTTTTCCCACACGGTCTTCGCGCTGCCCTTCGCGCTAGGCTCCATGCTGGTCGCAGCGCAGGGGCTTCCCGGCTGGTGGCTCGCGGGGCTGATTCTGCTCGCGATGGTTTTTGCCCGCACTGCGGCGATGACTTTCAATCGCATCGCGGATTGGGAAATGGACAAGCGCAACCCGCGCACCGCCGCCCGCCACAAGCTCGTCTCTTTTCGCGCTGCCATCGCCATGCTCATCGGCTCCAGCGTGGCGTTTGTGGGCGTGGCGTATGCGATCAATCCGCTCTGCTTCTGGCTCTCGCCCGTCGCGCTCGGCATCATTTTCTTCTACTCGCTCACCAAGCGATTCACGCACGCGGCGCAATTTTTTCTCGGCCTCGCGCTGAGTGTCGCGCCCGTCGGCGCATGGCTTGCAGTCACGGGAGCATTCGCATTTCCCCCGCTCGTCCTCGCCACTGCGGTGCTGCTTTGGGTCGCGGGTTTCGATCTCATCTACGCCACGCAGGACCACGATTTCGACAAAGCCGAAGGGCTGCACTCCATGGTCGTAAAACTCGGCATCCCCCGCGCATTGCTGCTCGCCCGTGCGCTCCACACCGCAGCGTTTGCAGGGCTGCTCGCCTTTGGGTATTTCGCCGGACTCCGCGCCGGATACGCCATCGCCGCTGCACTCATCTGCGGGATGCTCATCTACGAACACCGCTCCGCCGCACGCCTCGATGTCGCCGCCGTGAACCGTGCCTTCTTCCTCAGCAACGCCATCGTCGGCGCCCTTTTCGTAGCTGGGGTGGCCGTGGATGTATTCCGGTCTTAAACAAACGCCATCAGAGAAGCCCCTTTTCTATGTCGCTCGCGGAAAAGTGTGACAGGCTTCCAAACGCAGCTCCATGTCCGGCCACTTTACAGAGAACGGCTGCGCCAAAACGTCCCTTCTTCGTCTGTCCCACCCGTCAAGGTGCCACCGACATACGCCAAGCACCCGCCGACATACGCGAGGGTGCTGACGACATGCAAAAAGATACTCCCGACATACAAAAGCCCCTCAGCGACCTACCAAAGGATGCCGCAGACCTACGCTGCCACCCCGCCGACATAGAAAAGGATGCCGCAGACATACAAAAGGCAGCCGGGCAGATAGGAATGGATGACGGCGATATGCAAAAAGGACGCAGTGACAGGCGAAAAAAAGAAGAAAGTAGAGGGGGCGTCCTCGCCCCCTTGCTGCTGCCAACACGTTTCAGAAATGCAAGGGGGCGGGACGCTCCCTCTACTGCTATTGCTTTAGTTTGGCTGGCTGCATGAGGTTTGTGCATGGTGTGCGGGAAGCACATTACGAGCGCAGGCTTTTGATTTTTCGGTCAAGGTCGCGGCGGTTGATGAAGGCGACGAGCTGCACGCGGTCGGCGTGAAGTCGGAAGAGTAATCGGTGGTCGCTGCCGATAGACTCCGGGTAATGCTTTGAGTGCGACGACTCCGACAAATGCAGCGG
>JANMLS010000037.1:0-6330 GCA_031372675.1 Verrucomicrobiaceae bacterium | reverse complement strand
GATGAGCGCCTTGAGCGTGGAGCCTGCAAAGCTGATCGAGATCGTAGCCGGAGCGACCGGCTACAAAATGTCCGCCCGCCGCGCCGCGCTTTTTGCGAAGTCCATCGCGGGCGGTGCGCCCCAGCTTTTCGACCAGATGAATCCCGTCGTGAATCAACTCGGTCAGGCGATGGCGAACCGCTATGGCATTGGCTGGACGGGCAACACGCACACGGCGGATTACGTCGGCGTGACGGCCATCGGACCGGGCAGCGAACTGTTTGCAGGGCTTATCCAGAACACGGATATTTACCGCAGCTACACCGCGCTTGCTGGGATTGATTTCAAAAACCCGACCGCGCCGCTCATCGCGCACGCCGGGCCGGAAGCTGCAGATTCCGAAGGCTCCGAGCGCTACGCTTACGTGTAGTCTGCAAATTTCCATCCGATGAAAACAGCCGCTTTAGTTTTTCTCGCGCTTCCCACCATTTGCACCGCTTGGGACCCTGCGGGCCACATGCTTGTCGGGCAGATTGCGTGGGAAAACATGACGCCCGCCTCGCGGGAGAAATCTGCGGAGCTTGTTGCCCTGCTCGATGGGAAATTCAACGGCGGCAAGCCCTACAATTTCATCACCGTGGGCTGCTGGATGGACGATCTCCGCGAGCTTCCGAAGAAGGATTATCCGTGGAGCAAGTGGCACTACGTGGAATCCGAAAAAACAGCCGACGGCTCCGCTTTCAAGCTGCCCGAACCGCCGCACATCGTGTGGGCGATTGAGCAAAACATCGCGACGCTGAAAGACGCTGCGGCGACGAAGGAAAAGCGTGCAGAGGCCCTTGGGCAGTTGGTGCATTGGGTGGGCGATCTTCATCAGCCGTTGCACGCGACGAGTTGGAATAACGACCGTGGTGGAAATGGATACGTCATTTTCGGCGTGCCGTTCAGCGATTTGCTCCCCGTTCAGTCGAGCAATCTGCACACGTATTGGGACAAGGCTTTCCGCTTTGATGCAGCGGATGGAGAAATCGTCGAGGCATGGAAAGCTCCCGCTTTGCGTCCCGCTGCGCCGGGCGAGGGGATTATCGCCGAACGCGCAAAAATGATGCAGGCAGAATATGCACGCGAATCGCTCGCTGAGCTAAAGACCCCTATGGATGCAAGCGCGTGGGCGAAGGAAAGCCACGTCCTCGGCTGCACAAAAACCTATCCGCCCGGCGAGCACCCCGGCGATACGGAAGTCCGCAAACTCGAAGCGGCGTGGGTCGCCGAGAAACGAAAAATCGCCGAGCGTCGCGTAGTCATCGCCGGCCACCGGCTCGCGGATTTGCTTAATGAGCTGCTGAAGTAGATAGGCTCGGTGGGATGTTTTACAAAAGGGACTGAAGGGACGAGAGGGACGAGAGGGACGCTGTTTCTTCAGTCCCTTTTGTCCCTTTCGTCCCTTTGCTCCCTCTCTCTCGCCCTTAGCCTCGCCTTTGTCATCCGCTCTCGCAGGCCGCCTTCTTTCACAAAAGCCTTCTCCAGCGATTCTATCTGCTTTTTTAGCAAATAGATCGTCAGCTTCGTCAGGTTGAGCAGCACGTTGGCGGCGATTTCGGGGTTTTCGCTTTCGATGCCCCTCTGGAAAGTCGAATAGTCGGCATCGGGGGTGCGGTTTCGCTCTTCAAAGCGTTGGTAGTAGCGATGGCTCTTTTCCCATTCCGGGAGCTGGCGCGTTCTCAGGAAATCTAGGAAGTCCTCCTTCAACTCCGCCATGCTCGCTTTGGCCACGCCGGTAAGTTTTATCTCCATCTCTTTGGAAGTGCCGGAGGCCGCGCTGCCTTCCACGATGTTTTGTTTGCCGGAGCGGGCGGCTTGCACCATCTGGTCCACGGTGCGGTCGCCGTATTTGGGGAGCCATTTCTTTACGAAAAAGCACGTGCCCACATAGACGATGACTGCTTTTTGGTAGGAGAAGAGCTTTTCGTAGCCGCCGTGAGCTGGGATGAAGTGGTCGTCGGGCATGGCGGCGGGGCTACCAGAGGGACTGAAGGGACGCAAGGGACAAAAGGGAGGTTCTCAAAGGGACAAAAGGGACCGTCCCTCTCGTCCCTTCAGTCCCTTCAGTCCCTCAAAAAACCACCCTCTACAAATAAGCCTATCACCTTTTCCAAGAAACTGCGATACACCTTTCACAACCACCATGATCTACCGACTCCTCACCATCCTCGCCCTCGCCTTCACCCCAGCCCACGCGGTGACTCCGCCCACGCAGCCCACCGTCGTCACCAATACCCTCAACACCGGCGCTGGCTCGCTGCGGCAGGCGGTGCTGAATGCGAACGCCAATCCCGGCGCGGACGCCATCACCTTCGACCCGACCGTCTTCGCCACCGCGCAGACCATCGTGCTCGCCACCTCGAACTTCGCACCGTTCACCGGCGACACCACCGTCACCGGCCCGGCGGCGGGCGTCACCGTGCAGGGGGTGCCATCGGTCGCGGGCGGAGTCTTCACCGTGGGAGCGGGGACGACGGCGAGCTTCTCCAAGCTCACGATTAACTCAGGACAATTCGGCATCCTCAACAACGGCACGCTCACGGCCAGCAACTGCGGGTTTTTTAATAACGGCATCGCTGGCATCAGCAACGTCAACACCGCGACGGTGACGGGCTGCTCGTTCGAGCAAACTGGTATCTACAATGGCGCATTGCCCGTGAATGGCGCCGCCACGCTCACCGTGAGCGACTGTAGCTTCACTGATTTTCCCTCAGGGGCCATCTCAAACAACGGCACCGCGACGATGAGCGGCTGCACCACGGATAACTCGATGACCGCAGGGGAGGCCACGCTTTCCAACACCGCTGGAGCCACGCTGACGCTGACCAATTGCAGCCTCTTGCAAGCGCAGGGCTTTGGTCTTTTCAGTAACGAAGGCACACTGGCCTTCCAAAACTGCACGCTGTCCGAGGTGGAGGCTAGCCTCAACTCCGGCACGGTGACGCTGAAGAACACCATCTACCGGAAGACCCCCGACACCGGCACCGCCAATGTGGGCAACCTCTTCACCGACGGCGGTGGCAACCTCCTCCTAGACCGCACCGGCAACCTCGCCGCCGACCTCACCACGCTCGGCCTGGACCCGACCGGGCTCCAGAATAACGGCGGGCCGACGAAGACCTTCAAGCTGCTCGGCGGCGCAGCCATCAACGGCGGCGTGCCCGCCAACGTCCCCGGCGGCGTGACCACCGACCAGCGCGGCAGCGGCTTCCCGCGCAGCGTGGGCACGGTGGACATCGGCGCGGTTGAACACCCGGCCCCCGTTCAACTCGTGGCCACCACCGCCAGCGCGGCGGAAGGCACCGGCGCAGGCACCACCGCCTTCACCTTCACCGTCTCCCGCCCCGGCGCGACGACGAGCGCCGTGACGCTGAACTACGCCATCACCGGCACCTGCACGAACCCCGCGGACGCCGCCGACTTCGGCGGCACGCTGCCGAGCGGCACGCTCACGCTGCCCATCGGTGTGGCGAGCGACATCATCACCATCGCCGTCTCGAAAGACGCGACCATCGAGCTCGACGAGACATTTACCCTCACGCTGAGCGCCCCCACCGCGAACCACGCCATCGCCGGCAACGGAGCGGTGGCGACGATTACGAATGATGACTTCGTCCCGCCCAACAGCGCGCCGACGGACATCACGCTCTCTGCAAACTCCATCGCCGAGAACAACACGCCCGGTGCCACCATCGGCACACTCACGGCGACGGATGCGGACGCTGGCGACACGCACACCTTCGCCTTCGCGGGCTTGGCCCCCGCTCCCAGCAACGGCAGCGGCCTCGCTTCGGCCAATCCGGTGAATGACAACGCCGCCTTCACCCTCACGGGGAATGTGCTGAGCATCAATGACAGCGCGGATTTTGAGACAAAGAGCAGCTACAGCATCCGCATCCGCGCGACGGATAACGGCAGCCCGGAGGCGTTCTTTGAGAAAGATTTCACCATCACCATCAGCGACGTGAATGAGTCGAGCGGGCCAAGGGTGAGGTATGAGACGGGGACGCCGATTGTCGGTGCGCCTTCTGGGACGACGTTCCACGCGCTAGGTGCGCTGCCTGCGGAGATTCCGGGCGGGGAGATTTTGGCGACGATCCAGCTTCCGGGCGGACAGCGCGTATCGGCGCTGGTCAATGATCGCGGCCTTGTAGCAAAACCGGGCGACGTATTTGCGGCAGCGGGCGGTGCGACGTTTAAGAAGCTCTACGCGCTGGCTTACGGAGCGTTTCTCGCGGAGTTGACGATTGGATCGGGCACCCCGGCGGTGACGAAGGCGACGAGCAAGGTCGCTTGTTTTTACAACGGCAGGAGCATCGAGCTGCTGGCCCGCACGGGCAGCGCGGCACCGGGCACAGCGGCGACGTTTATGCACCTCGATGCGTGCGCGGGCGATGCGCAGGGCAACGTCTTCCTCAAAGCGAGGACGAATGAAGCCGGCAGCCTGTCCACGGGGGTTTGGGTGCGGCCTTCGGGCGGCAGCGTGGCACTGCTCGTGAAGCAGGGGCAGACAGTGGATATCGGCAACGGCAACCAGCGCGTGGACCTCATCGCCGCATTCCCTCACGGCTACAAATCGCAGGCGGAAGGCCGCGTGCATTACGGCGAAGACTCCATCATCATGCGTCTCACGGTGGACGGAGGAAACGCCATCGTAGCCATCCCCGCCAGCGCCACGAGCGCGGGAGACTGGACCATTATCGCAAAAACCGGCGACGACGCCCCCGACGGTGTGGGCAAATACTATAGGCTCGGCCTGCCCTCAGCGGAGGGGACGCAAGTCGCCTTCAACGCCGTGCTGGTTGCGAGCACTACGGTGACTTCGGCGAACGACAAAATCATCGTCCTTGGCGAAGAAATCATCGCCCGCAAAGGCGACACCGCGCCCGGAACTGGCCTGCCATTTTTCGAGTTCGATAACCCCTGCGCAGGCGGCCCCGGCAGAGGCAGCTTCACCGCGAGACTCGCCGGCGCCAGCAGCACCACCAAGCTTGGCCTCTGGGAATACCGCGAAGAAATCGCGAGCTTCCTCGCCAGAGATGACAGACCCTCCGGCAGCCTGCACCTCGTCGCCCGAGTCGGCAGCGCAGCGCCAGCCCTCGGCAACCCCGCGCTCACCATCCGCAGCATCACCCGCAACGCCCACCCCGGCGGCACAAACGGCCCGCTCTTCGTAGCCACCCTCAACGGCGCGACGCGGACGACCAACACCGTCCTCTACGCAGTCGCCCCGGACGGCACGACGAACGACCTCGCCCGCACAGGCGACCAGTTTTTCGTAGCCGGAGCCATGCGCACACTCACGCTGCTCTACGCGCTGAACTACAACGTCGGCAACGAAGGCGTCGCCCGTGGCTACGACCAGAGGCAGGTATTCTTCTACGGCGGCTTCGGGATTCGGATGAAAGCACTCATCAGCCTCCCGCTGGAAGAGGAGCGCAGGCCAGAGTAGTCCAGTTACGCCGTAACTGGCTCGCGGTCACGGCGTGTGCGGGCTACTTTCCAAGCTGCCGATTATGGAGCTTTGAAAGAAGCACGAGCGCCGCGATTGCACCAACTCCCGCGAGAAACATATCCGTCTGCGTGTCCCAAACATCGCCCTGCGTGCCGAGAAAAGAGTCGGACGCCTCGCCGATGAGCAAAGCCGTGACCCATTCAAAAAGCTCGTACACCGCGCTGATGGCGAGGCAGACGCAGACGATCAAAAAATGCAGCCATCCCCGCTTCGCCACGACGTGTAGCCGCACGAAAATCTCCCGCGCAATCATCGCGGGGACGAAGCCCTGCGCGATGTGCCCAAGGCGGTCGTAGTGATTGCGCGAAAGCCCGAAATAATCCCGCACCCAATCGCCCGCCGGCACGAGCGCGTAGGTGTATTTTCCACCCACCGCGAGGATGATGATGTGAATGCCGATGAGCACGGTGACGAGCGGCGTGAGCGGGAATTTCCGGCGTGTAGCGAGCATCACGCCGATGCCGATAAACGCGGGCAGCACTTCCAAAAACCACGTCAGCCGATCATGCGGCGCGATCCCCGACCACACCAAAACCGCCACCACGGGAACAAGGACAGCGACGAGCCAGCGGTGCTTCATAGCTTTCCGAGTAATGCAAAAATCGCGTCGAACTTTGCCGCCGCTTTTTCCTCGCTGACGGGCGCGTTGAGGATTTCGCCGACATCGCGATGCTCTACCAGCGCGGGATCCAGCTCTTTTAGAAAACTACTCGATATGCACGGCACGACGCTGCCGTATTTCGCGCGCTGGCGGCACCACGTCAGCGCGAGCGTTTTTTGAGCACGCGTGATTC
>JANMLS010000314.1:0-3039 GCA_031372675.1 Verrucomicrobiaceae bacterium | reverse complement strand
TAATATTATAAGCACTCATATCAGCACTAGGTGGAACAGTTGCTTCACATGAAAAATGAGCAAGAATATTCACCAATTTTGTCATATCAACTGTAGTTTGAGCAACAAGAGCATTCAAAGCATTTATAGATTCAGATTGTTGAATTGTAAATGTATTAGTGAAAGTTTCACGAAATTTAATTAGTTGTTGAGAAACTAAAGCAACTTCAGCTACACTATCTCTAAAATCTACAAGAACTTTCGAAACATCAATAGACCAAGTAGCGTTAAATGATTCTTCAATATCTGTGAAAAATTGAGAATAACCTTGAAGAACAGTTCTAATTGCATCAATTTGACTAAGTTGAATGGTTAAATTATTTGTATTTGTTATTTGATCTTGAAGAACACGCATAGAACAAATAAGAGCTTGAATATCCTCAATTGTACCCATACCTTGAGCAGCAAGCATATTTGCCTCAAGTGTAGCCAAACTTGCAGCAATAGCATTGAATGCAAGTTGTTCTTGTTGAGTGGTTTCAGTTGTTTCAATTAAAGCTGTAAAATCAATTACAATTTCATCTCCATTTGAATCAACAGCTACATAATCAGTAGTAGAAGCAGTTGAAGCATCAAGATGCCACATTCCTGCTGGAAATCCACCATTTGGGTAAGCCATCAAATCAGCAATAAGACTATTTGCATCTGGATCAGGAAAAGGAGCTCCTGTAAGATCATTAAAACCTGCAATTCTTACAAGAGGTTTTGGAGTTAATGGGTTTGCTAAGTTATATGAATTAACTGATGCTTGTAATGCAAGCAATGCATTTATGGTAGTTACAAACTGACCATCTCCAACTCCCGGGGTACATTCTATTGTTGTCATATTTTATAGGATAAAAAAATCTTTTTTTTTATTTTTTCAAAAAATAAATTAACAACAAAATTATTACAATAACAATTATAATTATAATTAGGGTATTATTATTATTTCCATCTGTAGGGTTTTGAGTTGATATAATTTTAGTTATTTTACTCTTAACATCATGTGCATATTTTTTATAAGCATCGATTTGTGTAATATTATCTAAAATATGTCTAATATCGCACGATGCATCATTAACAATATCTCTAAAATCTTTATCAATACCTTTAACTAAATGTTGTGTTTTTTCCGTAACTTCTTTTAACATTTCGGCTTGTTGTGAAAAATCCATACTACTTTTTAGTGAAGTAAGACTACATTTTAAATTTATAATATCATCTAAGGTTACACCTCCTGTTTCTATTTTATTAACTTCTTTTCTCATATTAGATAACAATCTTTCCAATTCCTCTATAGGTACGGGTAAAAAATTAACCCGAGGGGCAATATGGCACATTTTTGGAGAATCTTCCGAAGATGATTCATCCGATGGACATGATTCAATTTTAGGAATTGGTAAAATGCATTTATTTGATTGGTCGCTCATTTATATATAACAAAAAATATTTTTATTATTTATTATCATAAATAAAATGAATATTGGAATAATTCTTATGATTATTTCGCTTGTTATTTTAATAACTGGTATCGTATTGATGTATGTTTATAGAGATTATAAAACTGTAACTAAAAATAAAACAGGTTATTATGTTGGGGTTGGAATGCTTATTGGAGGTATTTTACTATTAATTATATCTATAATTTTATTGGTTATGAAGAAAAAACCATCTTCCAAAAATTTATAATCAAATATAAAATATGATTTAATAAACTTTTTAAAATCATATTTAAAAGAATGGGTGTTGAAAATTTTTACGGACAATTTATCAGACAATCTAAATACCCTAAACTTCGAGATAATAGAATTCCAAATAATATAGTTGGTTTATTTTTAGATTTTAATGGTATGATACATAATGTAGCACAAATGGTGTATGCTTATGGTAAACATGAAGATGAAACTAAAAAACGAATGTTAGAATCTTTATCTGATGAACAACTTGAAGCGCAATTTCATCAAACATTAGGATTACAATTACAAAGTTTATTACAAACCATCAATCCTAGAGATTGTTTAGTTATTGCTGTTGATGGTGTAGGCCCACCAGCAAAATTGAAACAACAAAAAAGTAGAAGGTATTTCACTACTAATGGTGTTTTAGTAAAAACATCAAGATTTGATTCATCTTGTATTACACCAGGAACTAAATTTATGATTACTTTAGATACTTATATTCAATCTTGGTTAGTAACTAATAGAGCATTATTACCTAAAACAGTTATTTATTCTTCTCATATGGTTCATGGTGAAGGAGAACATAAAATTTTTAGTATTATTAGATCTGAGAATGTTATTAAAGATAAAGGAGGTCTTTATGCTATTTATGGTTTAGATGCTGATCTTAATATGTTAGCTCTTTTAAATACTACTGTTGAAACTAATTTTATATTAGTTCGAGAAGATGTTAGAGATATAGTTAATATAACAGCTTTAAGGGATGGAATTCTTACAACAATGAAATGTTCTAAAGAACATGAAAAATTATGTATTCAAGATTTTGTTGTTATATTATATACTATTGGTAATGATTTTCTTCCTAAAATATTTGCTTTTCACGATCTTAATATTGCAATTAATATGATGATGACTAAATGGAATCAATTATATGAACAAAGTAAAAGACCAATTACAAATAATGATGGAAGTATTGATTGGAATTTAATGACATATTTTCTTTGGTATATAGCCGCAGAAGAAGAAGGTTTATTAAAAACAAAAGCTTCTTTACTTTTTGAATATCCATCAAGAATTCTTGATAGTGCAACAGAAAAAACAGAAATTGGTAATGTTGTAATTACTAATACATATAATAATTCAACTACTCCACGTTTTAATGTTAAATCTTTCGATTATACAAAATTTCGATCAGGATGGTATGATCATTCTTTTGCTCCTAAAAATAAAGAATGTTATGATTTGATTGATAAAATGAAATCAGAAGGAACAAATATTGAAATAGTAGCTCCAAAAGATATTATTAATATGTGTAATTGGTATTTATATGGTTTACAAT
>JANMLS010000305.1:0-11394 GCA_031372675.1 Verrucomicrobiaceae bacterium | reverse complement strand
CCGACTCCACCGCCCCGACTCCACCGCCCCGACTCCACCGCCCCGACTCCACCGCCCCGACTCCACCGCCCCGACTCCACCGCTATCGCGGAGCACAGCAGCAAACGAATTGGAAGAATACTTTTTCAAAGCCCCGCGCTGATACTCGTCTGCCACATTCTTGGCCAAGCAGAATTTGCGCGGTAACAGAAAATTCACAATTGCAGCAGAATCGTAATGCGACAGGTTCCCATTGAGTGTGATTGGAAGTGTGTGATGGAACATAGCGATGTGATAGCCACGGAGTTGACACACCCGCCGAAAATCCTCGTCTGCGAGTTGTACGCGAAGCATCTTGCAGCGGATGTTCCGTGCGTTTTTTAGCCTGCTTGCCACCGCTTCCACTCTCGCGGCGCAGGCCACATTTCCGGCGTTCCCCGGCGCGGAAGGAGGCGGGCGTTTCGCCACTGGCGGGCGCGGTGGGCGTGTGATTGCAGTCACCAATCTTGCCGACAGCGGCGATGGCAGTCTCCGCGCTGCCATCATGGAAAAAGGCCCGCGTATCGTGGTCTTCCGCGTCGCGGGCACCATCCCGCTACGAAGTGCGCTGCGCATCGGAAAAGGCGACATCACCATCGCGGGACAGTCCGCGCCGGGCGGTGGAATATGCCTGAAACATTTTGGCATCGATCTCACCGGAGCCAGAAACGTCATCATCCGCCACCTGCGCATCCGGCCCGGCGATGGGCGTGGAGCGGAGCTTGATGCCATCAGTGGCACCGCGTGTTCGGACGTGATCATCGACCACTGCTCGGCGAGCTGGAGCGTGGATGAGACCGTCTCCATTTACAAAAGCCGACGCATCACCGTGCAATGGTGCATCATCAGCGAGAGCCTCTACAAATCTGCGCACCACAAAGGCACGCACGGCTACGGCGGGATTTGGGGCGGAGCAGAAACCTCGTGGCATCACAATCTCATCGCGCATCACACCAGCCGGAATCCGCGTATCGCGCCGGACTCGCGCAATTTCGATTTTCGCAACAACTTCATTTTCAACTGGGGCTACAACTCGATCTACGGCGGCGAAAATTCCGAGGTGAATCTCGTCGCGAATTTCTTCCGCCCCGGCCCTGCGACGGACGGAGATTGCGCAGCCCGCATCCTCGACGCATCGGCAAAAAACAGTCGCTGGTATTTGTCTGAAAACGTGATCGACGGCGCACCGGGAGTGGAGCGGGATAATTGGAAAGGCGTCCACAAAAGCTGGAGCGATGATGAGAAAAAAATCCGCGCAGCGAGAAAGTTTCCGAGTCAGCCGCTTCGCACGACGAGCGCACGCGATGCAGCCAAGGCCGTGCTGAAATTTGCAGGCGCGACGCTGCCTGTTCGCGATAGCGTGGACCGCCGCGTAGTCGCGGAAGCATCAGCAGGCTGGGCGGAATACGGCAGCAGCTATCGCGACGGAGGCAATGGAATCATCGATCATCCCGAAGATGTCGGCGGCTGGCCCAATCTCCGTCCCGCGTCCGCGCCGCCTGATTCCGATGGCGATGGGATGCCCGATGCGTGGGAGGAAAAATGGGGATTCGATCCGCAAAATCCCGCAGATGGCCGACGCGATTTCGACAGCGATGGCTACACAAACGTAGAGGAGTTTCTCAACAACTCCGCGCCTGAAAAAATGGAACGCCCAGCCTACGACGGGCGGTGATTGGAAAAGTAGCCCGCGAGTCCCTTCGCGGCTAAAAAAACTTTCGCGAAGCGACCAATCAAATGAAGTGTCGCTTCGCGAGTGTCGCTACTAACGCGAAGGGACTCGCGGGCTACTTTTCGCTTCTTTCGCTCAACGGATGCCCCAGCAAAACGGATCGCGCTCATCGAGAATCAGCGTCCCCTCGCCGCACACATGAGCCGAGCCGCGAATCACCGGGTGGATGATTCCCTGCGCTTCGTCGATCCATTCAAAGTGCGCGGTGAACTTGCTTCCGATGATGCTCTCCTGCGTCCACATCGCGCCGGGCTTTAGTTTTCCATCCGCTGCGAGGCACGCGAGCTTCGCGCTTGTGCCAGTGCCGCACGGCGAGCGGTCATACGATTTTCCGGGGCACAGCATGAAGCCGCGCGAATCGCCGCCGCAAGCTGGCGGACCGAGCAGCTCAACATGGTCCACTTCGGGAAAACCCTTCGCATGAATTGCGCAGCGAATCCTGAAAGCCACATCCGCAAGACGCTCCACGCGCTGATGCGCAAGCTCCTCGCCGTGATCGCTCACGAGAAAAAACCAGTTGCCGCCCCACGCAAGATCACCCGTGACACGCCCGATGCCCGGCACATCGATCTCCAGCGACTTCGCTTTGCGGTAGCTGGGCACATTCGCCACGCTCACGGAGCGGTCGCCGTGGATTGTGGCGGTGATCGTGCCCACGGGCGTCTCGATGCCGTGGCTGCCTTCGCCCATTTTTCCAAGGTGCGCCAGCGTCGCGACGAAACCGATGGAGCCGTGGCCGCACATGCCGAGCAGCCCTACGTTGTTAAAAAAGATCACGCCCGCGCTGTTTGCCGGGTCTTCCGGCGCGACGAGCAGCGCACCCACGAGGACATCATTTCCGCGCGGCTCGCAGATGATTGCCGTGCGATAGTGGTCGAAGTCCGCCGCAAACCGCTTCGCCCGCTCCGCCACAGAACCGCCGCCGAGATCAGGAAAGCCGCCGGTGACAACGCGAGTCGGCTCGCCGCCCGTGTGAGAATCAATGATGTGGATCACTTGCATGGATGCGCACAGAAACGGATTCTGCGCCGGAACTCCAGCGGGCAATTCTCTAATGCGGATGGGCTGCGGCTCGATTAGCTTTCACGACTGACTTCCATGTTCCGTTTTTTCAAAACCGCCGCCGCCATTCTGATCGCGCTCGCTTTCCAGCCACTCCACGCCGAGCCGCGCATCAATGAAATGATGGCCGCCGGCCAGTCGGTAATTAAAGACGAGGATAACTCAGCGCCCGACTGGCTGGAGATTCACAACCCCGACGGAGCGCCTGCCGAACTCGGCGGCTGGCATCTTTCCGACAATCCGGCACGCCCTCGGAAGTGGACGTTCCCCGTCGTCACGGTTCCCGCTGGAGGGCACATCGTCGTCTTCGCATCGGGAAAAAATCGCCGGCCTGCAACGGGAAATTTGCACACAGGCTTTGGACTCGATGGCGCGGGCGGAGTTCTTTTGCTGTCGCGGCCAGACGGAACGCTGGCGCATACATTTACTTATCCCGCGCAGCTTCCCGGTGTTGCATGGGACGGCGTGAATTTCCTCTCAGTGCCAACTCCGGGTGCTGCGAATAATCCAGCACTGGAACCCATCACGAATGCGCCGGAATTCAGCCAGCCGCGCGGGTTTCAAAGCGCACCCTTCACGCTCACGCTCACCAGCGGAACGCCGGATGCGGCGATCTATTACACGCTCGATGGAAATGAGCCGGGCACTGCATCGCTGCGTTACACGACGCCTTTGCAGATCGCGCAAACCACCGTGATTCGCGCTGTAGCGATTTCACCCGGCAACGACGCCTCGCCGCTCGTCGCACGCACTTTCCTTTTTCCTGCGGATATCGTGAAGCAGTCGCGCGGCGGCGGAGCCCCGAATGGCTGGCCGAGGAATTGGGGTGAAAACCAAGTTGATTACGGCATGGACCCGCAAATCACCAACAAGAGGCCATACAAAGCGACCATCAAAGACGACCTCCGCGCCGTGCCCTCGTTTTCTGTCGTGATGGCGCTAGACGATCTCTTCGACCCGAGCAGCGGCATCTACGCAAACCCATTTAGCAAAGGCCGCGAATGGGAGCGCCCGATGTCGCTCGAATACATCGAGCCGGCTGGCGGTGGCGGATTTCAAATCGGCGGCGGCATCCGCATTCGCGGCGGCGCAAGTCGCGATACGGGCAACGCAAAACACTCGCTCCAATTCCGCTTCCGCAAGGAATATGGCGCGGCAAATCTCGACTTCCCGCTTTTCGGCGAAGACGGCCCGACGCGCACAGACGCATTCGATCTGCGGTGGGATCATCTCGTCTCGTGGCACTACTCGAACACGCCGGACGCGAATCAGCTCCAGGACATCTTCGGACGCGATTCGCAACTCGCTGCAAGCGGTGTCGCGAAGCGGGGAAATCTCTGCAATTTATACATCAACGGACAATACTGGGGCTTGTTCTTCATTGATGAGCGAGTGAACGGCGACTTCGGCGCAAACCACTTCGGCGGTGCGCCCGAGGACTACGATGTGATCCGCTATGATCAGGAGTTTGGCTCGTCCGGTATCAACGAAGGAACGCGGCGTGTGTGGCGCGAGGCATTCGATCTCGGCTTCGCGGGCTTTGATGATAATGCGCGTTATTTCCGCGCACTCGGACGCAATCCCGACGGCTCGCGCAACCCCGGATTTGAGCGGCTCATTGATGAGGAAAATCTCATAGACTACATGCTCGTGGGCATCTGGTGCGGTGCGACGGATAATCCCGTCGTCAACGGCACGGACAACAACTGGACTTCCATCCGCTCGCGAAAAGGCGAATTCGGATTCCGCTTTTTCGTCCACGACTTTGAGCTTTCGATGCAGGAGCTTGATGGCGATTTCATCGGACCAACCCCCACCGAAAATGCGCTCAAGGACCGCACGCCAGACCAAATCAATCCGTGGCATTTCTGGATGGCAATGCGCATGAATACAGAGTTTCGGATGAAGGTCGCAGACCGTGTGCAGAAGCATTTTTTCAACAATGGCGCACTGAGTACGGAGGCGTGCATCGCACGCTGGAATGCGCGAATGCAGGAGATGGACCGCGCGATTGTCGCGGAGTCTGCACGCTGGGGCGACGGCACTTCCGGCAGCGGAAATTGGTGGACGTTTGATGCGAAGCCCGGACCGATCAGCTTTCCTCCTCCGCGCCCCGGCGGCGGCGGCAACAGCCCCGGCCATCTTGCCTACACGCGGCTCGACTGGCTGGAGGGCGCAACGACGAAGCGCGATGAATACGTCGCACTTCGTAGCGCGAAGATGTTTGAGCATTTGAAAAATGGAGGTCTGTATCCCAGCACGCCGCCGCCAGTCATCACGCCCGCTGGCGGAACGCTGCCCGCTAGTGGGACTGTGGATGCTACAAATCCAAACGGCACCGGCGTCATCTTCTATACGCTCAACGGATCGGATCCACGGCTTGTCGGCGGCGCGGTTTCGCAGGAGGCGTTGACGTGGAACGCGCCAATATCGCTCGCAAAGAAATCAACAGTCCGTGCGCGTGTAAAAGACGGCAATGAGTGGAGCGCACTCGCGGAATTTGAGTTTCTGCCCGGCGTGGATTTCTCACCGCTGAAGCTCACCGAGATTCACTACAACCCCGGCGTCGAAGCTGCGGAAATTGCGGACGACGGAGAGTTCATCGAGTTAAAGAACACCGGCCCCGCAGCGCTGGACCTGAGCGGCTGCAAGTTCACAGCGGGTGTGAACTTCACATTCCCCGCAAACACGATCATCGCGCCGGGCGGGTTCTTTGTGCTCGCGAGAAATGCGACTTTTTTTTCGCAGAAATATCCCGGACGCACGCCGGACGGAATTTTCACCGGGAAGTTGAGCGACGACGGCGAATTGCTGCTCCTTGCAACAGCAAGCGGGAGCCGTATTTTTGCGCTCGAATACGATGACGAGGCCGAGTGGCCACTCGCGCCTGACGGCTTCGGCGCTTCGCTTGTATATGATGGAAATGGAAATCCCGATGAAGGGCGCAACTGGCGTGCAAGCCACTCAAAAGGAGGATCGCCGGGAGTGGATGATCCAGCGCCCTTTTTTGCCCCGAAGGTTGTTGTAAATGAAGTGCTCGGCTCGCCTTCAGGCGCTGCATTTATCGAGCTGCACAATCCTACGCCGACGGCGGCAAACATTTCCGGCTGGCGGCTAGGCACTTCTCGCACAGCGGAGGGTGCGAAGATTTTTGCTCCCGGAACTATTCTCCCAGCGGATGGTTTTCTAATCGTAAATACTGCTTCTGGAATGCCCGCGCTGGAGGCGATGGGTGGCTCTATTTTTCTGCTCTCACAGTCCGGCGCATACGCGCACGAATGTCCCTACAGGCCGCTGGAAAACAATGTCGCCACGGCAAGGCACATCAATGCGGATGGCGCGGAACGTTTTATTGCGATGACTCCAACTTCCGGTGCCGCGAATGGCGCACCGCTTGGACGCAGCCCTTTGCGTATCGCGGAAGTGCGCTTTGCGGGCGACGTAGATTTTGTGGAGGTCCAAAACGCGGGCGATTCGTCTATCGCGCTCGATGGGCTGCGTCTCTTGGGGCTGAACTACATCTTTCCAAACAGCACGTCGTTGGAAGCGGGCGGGCGGCTCGTAGTGACTCACGCCACGGCGGCACAATTTGCTGCGTCGTTTCCGGAAGTAACGGCTCTGCTGCTCGCTGATGCGCCCGGTGATTTGCAGGAAAATGGCGAGCGTGTCGCGCTTGAGGAGCCATTTGGCGGTGGCTGGCGAGTGCTTGATGAGGTGCGCTACAATGACCGCTATCCGTGGCCCGCAGATGCTGCGCTTTTCGGTGATTCGCTGCATCGGCTGCCTTCGATCTACGGCGATGAATCAACGGCATGGACTGCTGGGAACCCAACGCCGGGCGCAAAAGGCACGGATGGCCGCCCACGAGTCACGCTCACATTACCGGGAGATCGGCTCGTCACCACTTCGGGAACTTTACTGACTCTTCGAGCTGCCGCGAGTGATCCGGATGGAAACGTCGAAAAGGTGGAGTTCTTTGTAAATGGGGAGCCAATCGGCGAAGACGAAGAAGCACCTTACGAAATAGAGTGGTCTGCAAAACCCGGCACGCATGATCTCGTAGCTCGGGCATACGATGAGCCGGGCAATTTCGCAGACTCCGCACCCATCGTGATTTTCGTGCGAGGCGATGAAAGTCGCGACGGCGGCGAGGGATTGCAGGCGGAATTTTTTCCAAATCCGAATCTCGAAAACGCTGCCATCACCCTCACCGTGCCGGAGATCAATTTCGACTGGACTGAGACTTCGCCCGGCGATGGCATTCCAAGGGACGGCTTCTCCGCACGATTCACCGGGAAATTGCTCCCGCGCTCAAGCGGCAATCATACATTGGAGTTCCGTCATGCCGGTGGACTGCGCGTTTTTGTGGATGGAAAACTTGCCATAGACGCATGGAGCGAGCCGAGTCTTCAGGAGCGCGAGTTTGCCGCCTACTCAAGCACGGAGCTGGAGTTAGAGGCGCGTGAGCCGGTCGATCTCGTGGTTGAGTATTTCGACACGAATTCGCACGGATTCCTATCAATGTACTGGTATGAGCCAAACGATTTTAACACCCGCATTGTTCCGCAAAGCCAGATGTATATGCCGGATCAAAATGTGGAGGATTTTGGGATTTCCACGCCATCGCGAATCGCACAGCGCCGCCTCGGCCAGCGCATCCGCATCCCGCTCGCAAGCACCCGAGGAACTGCGCCGGTAATATGGAGCCTCGTGGGTGGTGCGCTGCCCGCAGGTGTGACGCTCAAGCCTGAGGGCGCGTTGTCTGGAGCTGCAACGGAAGGCGGTGATTTTTCGTTCCGCCTACAAGCCGAGGATGCGACCGGCGCGACCAAAGCCCGCGATTTTTCCATTCGCATTGTTGCGCCTGCAAACCGGAGTGAAGGGCCATTTGTAAATATCTCCCGCCCACACGCGGGAAGCGTTTATTTGAAATCGCCGATCATCTTAGAAGGCACGGTGCGCAGTTCGGCGCAGATCGTCGAGCTGTCCTACTCACTCGGCGATGGCATCCGGCATCCGCTCCCGCCAAATGCCGACTGGCGTATCGCGCTCGACAGGATTCGCGGTCTGGGCGCGGGGAAAAACTCAGTGCGTGTGTTTGCGGTGGACTCACTTGGGCGCGAGGCAGTTTCCAGCGAAGTGTCATTCCGCTACCGATACCTCAGCCCGTTGAATGTTTCGGTGAGCGGCGCAGGCACTGTGACTAACGGCTTTTTGGGAAGGACTCAGCGCTATGTTGGTGAGGATTTTGTGATCGGAGCGACGCCTGCGCCGGGATGGATTTTCTCAAACTGGCAGCCGGATTTCCGCACGGAGCGACGCTCGACTTTCACGATGACGGACAACATGAGCATCACTGCGGTTTTCGTGCAGAACCCGTTTGGGCGCTACGCAGGGCGCTACGTGGGAATCGTCGGTGAAGACTCGCGGGCATTGCGCTATCAGCTCCAGATCGGTGCCGGCGGCGGAATGACGTTGTCGCTTTGGTCGGGTGCAAAACGTATCTCAATTTCCGGCATTATCTCGCCGGACGGGCGCTTCGGTTTTTACCGTGGAGAAGAACCGGGGATGCCGAACTACATTGAAGTTTCCCTCCGATATGAAACCGGCGAAGTCGTGGTTTCCACGCAGTATTATTTAGGCGATTTTTTCCAGTTCTACGAAAGCGTCGCGAAACGGAGCGCGTGGAAGAGTGACTGCCCAGCCGCTGGAAAATGGACGCTCACACTCGCAAGCCCCGCGTCGGAATTGCCCGGCAGCGGTTTTGCAGCGATGACGATCAACAGCAAAGGACGCGCAATTTTAAGCGGGAGAAATTCCGATGGCTCGCTGCTCGCGGGAGGATTCTACATGGCAGACGATCTTTCGCTGCCTGTCTCGTCCAGGCTTGCTGATGACGGTGCGCTATCGGGCACACTCCAAACCATTTTGCAAAGAGGCCGCAGAATCAGCGGCAATTTACTGTGGCAAACTTCCGCACTGACAGCGCAGATAGTCACAGACGGCGCACCGTTTTTTAATTACGCGCCCAGACTCCCCGCCATCTCGCTACAAATCGGGACCGCGTATTTTACCGACGTGAATCCCGATCACTCCGTGACGCTTCCCGTTTCGCTTAACACGAGAAATCAGTTTGTTTTCACGGGCCCATCTGGACCCACGCTCACCGTGGATGCTCTCACTGGGTTGATTTTTGGAAGCTACACGCATCCCGGCACTGGATTGCGTACGCAGATTCGGGGCATCGTAAATCAGAGCACAAATACCGCAGCGGGCGTGATCCTCGGGCAGCCGCGTGGCGGTTTCAGCGTAGGGCCATCGCGATGAAACCCTGATGGGTTCAAGCGAGGCTGCGCAAAAAGCGGGCGAAGAAATCCACTCCGGCTTCCAGATCGGATACGGAAATAAATTCGTCCTTCGTGTGCGCCTGCGCAATCGAGCCGGGGCCGAGCGCGATTGCCGCCATCCCGTGCTGTGAGAAAACACCCGCATCGCTGAACCACGGTGCGCCGATGCAGCGCGAGCCGCATTCGCGCAGCTTGCCGATGACCGGATGCGCTTCGTCTGTGAGCATGGGATGGGAAAGTGTGTGCTCTATTTTCACATCCGCGCACACTTCGCGAAGCCGCTTGCTCACAGCTTCCAGTGGGTTTTTTCCCGGCAGAAAGCGGATGTCCACTTCGGCCCGGCAGACATCGGGAACGATGTTGATTTTGCTCCCGCCCGAAATCGTCCCGGCGCTGATCGTCGTTTTTCCCAGCAGCGGATTTGTGCCGTCTGCCGAAAGCATCGGCGCGATCTCATCGCGCACACAGCGGAGCAGATCAGCCATTTTGTAAATTGCATTTTCACCGCGCTCCGGCTCGGCGGCGTGGACAGCGCGGCCTCGCGTGGTGAGCGTGAGCCACAGCGCACCTTTGTGCGCGACAACAGCGTCGAGGCCCGTCGGCTCACCAGCGATCACGAAGTCAAATTTCTCCGCCTTCGCCAGCGCATAAGCTCCGTGCTGGCCAGCTTCCTCGCTGCACAGTCCCGCAAACCAAATCTCGTGGCTCAGACTCGCGAGACGATCTTTTTCCGCACGAATCGCCCATAGCATCGAAGCCATCGAACCCTTTGTGTCAGACGTTCCGCGACCCCACACCTTCCCATCGCGAAGCTCCGCGCCAAACGGATCAATCGTCATCCCGCCCACACTCACCGTATCGGTGTGCGGCGCAAAAAGTAGGCGCGGTTTTTTCCCGTCTGCGTCGGAAAAACGGACGACCACATTCGGGCGACCGGGCAGAACATCGCGCAGCTCCACCCGTGCTGCGGGGAACTCTCTGCGCAGCCAACTTGCTAGCCAATTTGCAATCGCCTGCTCTCCCGTGTGCGGCGTGCCGGGATCACCCGCAGGATTCACGCTGGGGATTTGCACGAGCGCCTGGAGCAGTTCGGTAACGGTAGTAACTTGCACGCGCACAACCTAGCGGGCGCGGTTTTTCTTCCAAGCGCTCAATTTCTCGCCGGCTTCTTCTGCCGTTCGGCGCGGAGCTGTCCACAGCCCGCAGCGACATCGATCCCGCGACGCTGGCGAAATGTGCTCGGTATTCCGGCTTCCAGTAAAGTGCGCTGAAATTCGAGCGCGGCGTTTTCCGCCGATGCAATGCCCGCAAAGCCATCGGTGGGATTCAGCGGGATGAGATTCACATGCGCACGAATGCCGGTGAGCAATGCAGCGAGACGCCGTGCGGTTTCCGGTGAGTCATTTTTTCCAGCGATCAAAGTCCAGCCGAAGAAAATTTTTCCCTCCATCACCGCGCAGTAATGTCGGCACGCTTCGATGAGTTCTGCGAGCGGCCACTTGTTTGATACTGGCACCAGCGCACTCCGCTCCTGCTCGTCTGCACCGTGCAAACTTACGGCGAGACTGTAAGGACGGCGCTCCTCCGCGAGTCGCAAAATACCGGGCACCACGCCCACGGTGCTGATGGTGATTCTCGACGGACCGATGTTTGCGCCGCCCGTGTGCGAGATGATTTCCAGCGCCTCCATCACTGCGTCGTAATTATGCAGCGGCTCGCCCATGCCCATCAGCACAAGGTTCCGCAGCCGCGTGCCCGAGGCTGCGAGCTGCCGATTTACATGCAGGACTTGCGCGACGATTTCGCCAGGCCGCAGGTGGCGCACAAATCCCATCTGCCCCGTCGCGCAAAAAACACAGCCCATCGCACATCCCGCCTGCGTGCTCACACATGCTGTGTGCCGCCCAGTGTAACCCATCAGCACGGTTTCAATCGTCTGCCCGTCTTCCAGCTTAAGCAGAAATTTCCGCGTCAGCCCATCCGAGCTGGCGGTGTCGGTGGAAGCGGGTGGGAGTTCGAGCCGCCAGCCCGCCTCATCGCACCACTTGCGGAGCGGCGGTGGAAAATGGGCGCAGTTTTTCAAATCAACAACGCCTTCGCGATGCACGGCACTCCACAGCGGTTTTGCGTGGACAGCACGCAAACCGGCAGCAACGAGAACGCTTCCGAGTTTTGCGAAGGATAAATCCAGCAGGTTGCCAGTGGGTTGAGTTTTCAAGCGAGCGACTGAATGCG
>JANMLS010000292.1:0-29848 GCA_031372675.1 Verrucomicrobiaceae bacterium | reverse complement strand
TTGCCCCTGCCCGTCCCCGGCCTCGCCGAAATGATGCAGCAGACGGCTTGGTTTTCGATGGCAGTGCTTGTGGATTACCGGCAGCGCGGCATCGCCAGCCCGCTCGGTGAATATGAAAAATTTGTCCGCCTCGAAACACAGGCGCGTGAACTGACACCGATTCTAGGAGAGCATTTTGATACCTAATTTCCTACAACGCTTGCGAAGTTTGCTCCCGCGCAGAAAGCGAAAGCCGCATGATCCTTTTCTGGAAATGTGCGGACTTTACGAAGCTCGCCTCACGCGCTGGCCGCTGCCTCCGCGCACTGTCACTCCGCGCGGAAAAATCGGCGTGCTGGTGACTCCGTGGCTCTCTACCGGCGTGCCGCTATTCAATCTCGAATGCGCACTGATGCTGGTTCGCGAGGGCTTCCACGTCACCGCTCTTTGCGATAATTCCAACGTAATTCGCAATAACCCTACGTCCGAACACAGCGCCGCGTTGAGTGGAATTCTGGGACAATTAAAAGCGAGTCTCGATGTCGTGCAGATGGATCAACTTCCAGCGGGTGAGCCGGACTTGGAAAGTGCGCAGATGATTCTCCAGCAAAATGCAATCTGGCGAATGCGCGGCGAGGCCAAAGCCGACGAGTTCATTGACGAGCACCCAAACGCCGTGAGCGAAATCGCGGCGCACATCGGTCGCATCAGCCGGATGCTTCGCGAGCAAAAGCTCGACTGGCTCTTTATCCCCGGCGGCATCTTCGGCTTGAGCGGGATGTATGTCGCTGCGGCTCGCGGCACGGGCACTTCATTCACCACCTACGATGCTGCGGTCGGCGTGCTGCGACTTTCGCAGGATAGCATCGCAGCGCACCTTGGCGACGTGCCGCGCACTTTCACCGCGTTGCAGGCACGCTTGCAGACAGACCAGCCCGAACGAGCACGGGTGCTGGAGATGGCACGAGCAGAAATCGAAGACCGCACTGCGGCGCGAGACTTCCGGCAATTCCAAGTTGCGCAGGCAAGTCAGCGCGACGATCTGCGCTACGACATCATCGTACCGCTCAATATCCGGTGGGATTCCGCAGCGCTTTCTCGCCAGCGACTTTTTGCTTCCGTGGAAGAATGGCTCGTCGCGCTGCTCGATTGGGTTTCCGCTCGCCCGGATGTTTCCATTTGCATCCGCCAGCATCCACGCGAGCGGCTTGGTTTTGCAAAAGGGAGCGATGACCTCGCGCCGCTGCTTGCGCGTTATTCGGGGCTTGGCGAGCGGCTGCGCTTCGTTGCGGCTGCGGATGAAATCAACACCTACGACTTGCTTCGGCATGTGAAAGTGGTGCTGCCGCATACTTCCACCATCGGCATCGAAGCAGCCTTTCTCGGCAAGCCCGTGATCATCGGAACGTCTGTCTATTACGAGGACTTCGGTTTCGTGCAGCGTCCCGCAACTCGCGACGATTACTTTGCGCAAATCGCGGATGCACTCGTCGGAAAAATCATCGTCTCGGATGCGCAACGCGAAGCTGCCGGATGCGCTTACTTTCTCACGCAGCGATGCACTTTGATCCGCTCGCAGTTTAATCCGCATCGCGAGCAACTCGTCGAATGGGTGGCGCAGCATCCCGATGCGATTTGGCAAACGCCGGAAACTGCCGACTTGCGCACCGCCCTGCTCACAAGGCAGCCACTTTCCATGATCCGCTACCAACGCCTTGCATCGCTATGAGAGAACGCTCCGCAATCCCAGACCTCGACATAGACCGCGAAGAAGAAACGTGGTGGAACGATAACGCCGCAACCATCGAAGCGATATGGGCGATGTCCAAAGTCGTGCGCCCCGCCGTGCGCTCGCGCTACCTGAAAAAAGCACGGGATTTTTTCCTGGATGGGCTGAAGGAAAAACCCGGACGGGTGCTCGAAGTCGGCTGCGGCAGTGGGTGGATTTCCCGCATCATCGCAGACCGCGAGCGTCTGCACGTCATCGGTCTCGACATTGCGGCGGAGCAGATTCGCCTCGCGAAAGAAAATGCTGCAAGCGCCGGGCTTTCCGACGTGTGCGAGTATCGTGCGCAGAACCTCGCGGACTTCACCGTGAACGATGCGGGGTCCGTATCCTGCGTATTTATCCACGCGATTTTGCACCATCTTTCGTGGCAGGAAATCCACAGCGTGCTCGGCCAGTTGAAAGCGCTCGGCGCGGGGACAAAACTCTTTGTCTATGAGCCTGTCTATCTCTCCGACCCGGATGGCGGGCCTTTGCCAGAGACGCCCGAAGCCGTGGCTGCTCGTGCGCTGGCAGATGCGCCGCTGATGGCAGCAAAGCGTTTCCAGAAAATGTTCCGTCCGAAGCGCGATATGGCGCTCGTCAAAAAAGTCGAATCGCTCGCGGTTGCTGCGCACAAACTGGGGCGCATTCTCTCGCCGAAAGAAGTGGTTTTCCGCGAGGCGGAATTGCTCGGTGCGCTCGGCGCGATAGGCGATGTCACGGAGCGGTATCTGTGCAATTTTACGTCCATGCCCGTGAGTCAAATCGCGACGACGTTCACGAGCAGCCTGCTCCAGCGGCTTTACTGCGCGACCGTCTTGAAGCAGGCGCAGCGCGTGGATCAGGAGCTATTTGAGAAGAATCTTTTTCCGCTCATCACGCGCCAATATGCGTTCATGGGTTATCATTGTGTGATTCGCTAATATGAATTTCCTCGAACCATTTCACCGCGCAGTGCGGCGGCTGAATTCCATTTGGAAAAGCGTCGGCAATCTTTCACGCGACGCCGCGCTGATTCGCGAGGCATTGGGCCGCATTGAAGCGCGGCAGACTGCGGCGGCGGGAGCGAGTTTTGCCGAGCATGAGTTCCGCGTCTTTTCACAATGGGGCGAAGACGGGATTCTCGCGCACCTGCTTCGACATGTGAAAGTGCCGCGCAAGGTGTTTGTGGAGTTTGGCGTGGAGACTTACGTCGAGGCGAATACGCGATGGCTGCTCGTGAATGACGGCTGGAGCGGACTCGTGCTCGATGGTGGCGAGGAAAACATCGCGACGATCCGGCGCGACCCGATTTACTGGCAGCACAATCTCAAGGCCGTGCAGGCATTCATCACGCGCGAGAACATTAACTCGCTCATTTCCGAACAGGGAATCGCAGGTGAAATCGGATTGTTGAGCGTGGACATTGACGGCGTGGATTACTGGGTGTGGGAAGCCATCACCGCAGTGCAGCCTGCAATCGTAGTCGCGGAGTATAACTCGCTCCTCGGCCCGGAGCGCGCAGTGACGGTTCCATACGACCCGACTTTCCAACGCGCAAAAGCGCACCACTCGCACAGCTACTACGGAGCATCGCTCGCCGCGCTCGTTGCGCTTGGGCGGAAAAAGGGAATGGCATTTGTCGGCTCGAATACGGCTGGGAGTAATGCGTTTTTCGTCCGCCGCGAACTGCTCGCGGGACCGTTGCGCGAACTGACTGCAGCAGAAGGCTACGTGCGCCGCAGTTTCCGCGAAGCGCGAGACGCGGAGGGAAAATTAAAGTTCCCGACCTTCGAGGAAGAAGCCGCGCTGGTGAACGCGCTGCCGTGGGTGGAGGTGGAGCGATGAAAACGGTTCTCCTCACCGGCATCGCTGGCTTTCTCGGTCGCCACATTGCGCGGCACTTTGCGCAGCTCGGCTGGCGGGTCGTGGGCGTGGATGCGCTGGCACCGGAGAATGTGCAGCTCGGCGTGGGCGTGCGCTATTTGCGGATGAAACTGCCGTCGGCGGAGTTTGCCGCGCTGCTCGTGGAGACGAAGCCCGACGTTTGTATTCACTGCGCGGGGCGTGCGTCGGTACCGCTCTCGATGCAAGACCCTGCGGCGGATTTTCACGACAACACGGTGCTCACTTTTGAGCTGCTCGATGCGCTGCGCCGGAACGCGCCGAAGTGCCGATTCATCCTGCTCTCCAGCGCTGCGGTTTATGGCAACCCGCGCGAGCTGCCCGTCTCGGAGAAAGCCCACGTCGGCCCGCTCTCGCCGTATGGATTTCACAAACGGCAGGCGGAAATTATTTGTCAGGAATTTGCCCGCGTCTTCGGCGTGCCCACGCTGGCAGTGCGGATTTTCTCCGCCTACGGGCCGGGACTGCGGCGGCAGGTGGTGTGGGATATTTGCGAGCGCGTGCTGACGAACCGCTCGCTAAAACTCGGCGGCGACGGCGGGGAAAGTCGCGACTTTATCCACGCCACAGACATCGCCCGCGCACTCGCGCTGCTCGCCGAAGCCGCGCCCGCTGAAGGCGAAATCTACAATCTCGCAAGCGGCGTGGAAACAACCGTCGCCACGCTTGCCGCGCAACTCGCCGCGCTGCTCGCCCCTGAGGTGAAGCCGGAGTTTGACGGCACCGTGCGACCCGGCGACCCGCGCAACTGGTGCGCTGATATTTCAAAAATCACGCAACTCGGCTGGCAGCAATCCATCCCGCTGGCGCAAGGGCTGGCGCAAGTGGCGGCGTGGGCGCGGGCAGAGTTGGGCGTGTGAATGACATGAAAATCACCCTCATCGCACAAGGCGGCGCTGGCTGGGCAGGCGGTGCGGAATATATCCGCAACCTCGCCCGCGCAATCCGAGCGGCGTCGCCGGAGAGCCGCGTGAGCCTTATCGCTGGGGCGCAGGATGCAGCGGCGTGGGAGCCGCACTCGGCGCTGTTCGAGCGCATCGAGCACGTCCGCAAAAATCGCGGCTGGCTCGACCGACTCCGCCCTGCAAACCGCGAACTGTGCGCTGCATTGCGACGGCTCGACGGCGACTTCGCGTATCCATTTACGTACGACAACGGCTACAACGTCGGCGCCAGTTTCCCGCTTGGGTTGCCGGGTCGCTGGGCTGGCTGGGTGCCCGATTTCCAACACCGCCATCTCCCCGAATTATTCACAGAAAAAGAAATCGCCCGGCGCGAGCGCGGCATCACCGCACTGACCGCCGAAGCGCAGCAGATCGTCTTCTCTAGTGAAAGTGCAGCTGCCGACTTCCGCGCATTTTTCCCCACTGCAAAAAACGCTGCGCCCGTGCTCACCTTTGCTACTTTCCCGCAGGCCGAGTGGTATCAGCCCTTCATCGCTGAACCGCTCGACTGGCTCCCGCCGCGATACTTCGTCGTGTGCAATCAATTCTGGTCGCACAAAAACCATGCGACGGTTTTCAAAGCGCTCGAAATTCTCGCTGCTCGCGGAGTCCGCCCGATGATTGTCTGCACCGGAGCGCTCGGCGATTTCCGCCAGCCGGAGCACACCGAGAGACTGCTCCAGCAAATGCACCGCGCCGGTGTTGGCGCGCAGGTGATGTTGCTCGGCCTCGTTTCGCGGCGGCTCCAAATTGAGATCATCCGCCGCAGCCTCGCCGTCGTGCAGCCCTCGCTTTTTGAAGGCTGGAGCACCGTAGTCGAAGACGCGCGCGTGCTGGGGAAAGCGACGCTCCTCAGCGACCTCGCAGTTCACAAAGAACAGAATCCGCCCGGCGCACTTTTCTTCCCCGGTACCGATGCTGATTCGCTGGCCGCGCTGCTTGCACATGCTTGGGAAAACCTTCCCGTAGGCCCGAATCTCCAAGCCGAAGCCACCGCGCAAGAAACCGCCACCGCCCGCATCGCCGAAGTCGGGCGTGAGTTTTTGCGAATCGCAAAATCGTGAATCCGTTCTATGCGGATTCAGCGATTGCGGGCGAAAACAATCACAAGTAAATATACAACATGAGCACGCTCACCATCGCCGAAGCACGGGAACATCTGGATGAACTTTGCGCGTCTGTCGCGGAGACGGGCGAGCCTGTGTTGATTCAGCGCGATGGGCGTAGCGTGCGACTTGTGCCTGATGGTGAGGAGAAGTCTGATCCGGAGATGCTTCGGCGGATGAAGGCGGCGATTGAGGGAAAAGGCGATCCAGACGAAGTAGTCGAGGTGGCTTTTGAGGATTTGTGCAAGGCATTAGGGGTCGATGCGAATCAATTATCAGCGTAGATTCCTCTCACAACTGGGGAAGTGGGATGGTGAAAGCCGCGTTGTGCGTGATCGTATTCTATCGCTCATCCATGCAGCGAGGAATGACGCATTTCGCGGCATCGGCGAGCCACGTTTGGTCAAAGAACTCGGGCGTGGAGTTTGGGCGCGGCACATCACGAATCATCATTTTCTCATCTACATCCTCGGACGAGGTAGCGTGACGATGCACTCCTGCCGCGCTATTTCGGAGGACGACGATACCGCCGTTGCGCATCCCGATTTGCCGTAGCAAAACACACACACCATGAGCACGCTCACCATCGCTGAAGCCCGCGAACATCTGGATGAACTTTGCGCGTCTGTCGCGGAGACGGGCGAGCCGGTCGTCATTGAGCACAATGGAAAAACTGTTCAGCTTGTTCCTGCTGATGTGAAGAACTCGGACGCGGAGATCGAGCGTCGGCGCAGGTTGCTCTTTGATTCGCCGGAAAATGCCCGCCGCTTGCGTGCGGCGATTGCCCGTGCTCGTGAGGGGAATGGAATCGAGATGACGGTGGAAGAACTTCGGCGCTACATCGGGATGAGTGAAGCTGAAGTTTGAGCCAGACTAGCTCGAAGAATTTTTTTCGGTGGAAGATCACGGAATGTCGTCGCTCCTTGGGCTTCGCCAGCCGCTTCAGCGGTTTCTTAGTTTCTGAAAGTTGGTATGACTCCTCTCCTCTCCATCATCGTCCCCACGCTGAACCAATCGCGGTTCATCGCGCAGACGCTCGATTCCATCATCGCGCAACGCTGGCCGCGCACGGAGATCATCGTGGTGGATGGCGGTTCGACCGATGGCACGCACGAGGTCGTGCGGTCTTTTGGAAATGAAATCGCGCACTTTATCTCCGAGCCGGATCGCGGGCAGGCCGATGCGATAAATAAAGGATTCCGCCTCGCCACCGGTGACTTGCTTGCGTGGCTGAACAGCGATGATTTTTACCTCCCCGGCACTGTGGAAAAAATCGCGCCGCTGCTTGGCGACGGAAGCGAACTGCGCCTCGCATACGGCGGCACTCGCGCCCTCGCAGACGCCACTGGCTCGATGACTGACTGGCCCGCGCCGCCGTTTTCTCGTGAGGATTTGCAAACGCGCGCGCTCATTTACCAGCCGAGTGCGTTCTGGACGCGGGTGCTTTGGGAGCGCACTGGCGAGCTGGATGTTGCGCAGCATTTCACGCTCGATTGGGATTGGTTTTTGCGAGCGAGTGCTCACTGCGATTTTCAGCGAATCGAGCAGCCGCTTTCGGTCTATCGCTTTCACGAAGGACACAAAACGGGCAGCGGAAATCCGAAACGCGCTGCCGAGATTTGCGCGTTCGTGGAGAAACACGCGGGTGCTGAGTGGGGCGCGGCGTTTCGCGCTGTTGCGGCGGAATTGCCGTCGCTCACGCGGTGGTTGCCTCGCTTGAAAAAGTGCGGACTCTATCCGCTGCGGACGTTCCTTTTCCGCCAGCTCTACAAGGCGCACGGAGCGAAGGTAAAAGTCGCGCTTTCGCAGTTGAGTGTATGAAGTTTTCCATCGTCACACCGAGCTATAATCAGGCGCGTTTTCTCGACGCTGCGATGACGAGCGTGCTCTCGCAGCCGGGCGAGGTCGAATATATCGTCATGGATGGCGGCTCGACGGACGGCAGCCGTGCGATCATCGAGCGACACGCCTCGCGGCTTGCGCACTGGCAGAGCGAGCGCGACGGCGGGCAATACGACGCAATCACGCGAGGATTTGCGCGAGCGACCGGCGATGTATTCGCGTGGCTGAATAGCGACGACATGTTTTACGAAGGCGCGTTCGCTGTGGTTGCGGAGATTTTTGAGCAATTCCCGCAAGTCGAGTGGCTCACGACGACTACGCAAATTCGCTGGGACGCAGCGGGCCGCATCGCCCGCGTGCTGAATGTGCCCGGCTACACTGCCAACGGCTTTTTCGCGGGCGAGCATCTGCCGGACAGCGGCGCATTTTCGCTCGGCTGGATTCAGCAGGAGAGCACGTTTTGGCGGCGCTCGCTTTGGGAAAACGCGGGGTCGCAAATCGGCGCAGGCTATCCGCTCGCTGGTGATTTCGAGCTGTGGGCGCGGTTCTTCAAACACGCGGAGCTTTACGCCCTGGAAGTGCCGCTCGGAGGATTTCGATTTCACGGCGATCAAAAAACCGGCGGCGACCGCAGCGATTACATGACCGAAGCGGGACGCTCGCTACTCGCACACGGCGGTCAGCGGTTGGGTGCTTTTGCGCAGTGGAAAAGGCGGCATCGGTTCGCGATGCGTGCCGCGAAAATCGTGCGGCACAATCGGCATACGGGGGAATGGGAAATCAAGACGGTTCACGTATGATTTCAAATCTCTACGGCGGCGGTTTAGCACGCCTGCGCAAAGTAGTCAGCGGCTTCAGCCGTCACGATGTGGCTTTGCGAATGGGCCTTAATTTTCGTGGCAGCGAGTTATCTACAATAACTGCCGTGGCTTTTTTTACGAGCGCACTGACGACTAAAGTCGCTGACTACTTTCGCAAGCGGCGCTCACGCAATTCTCGATGAACGCCGCAATCATCATCCCAGCCTACAACGCTGCAGCGTTTCTTGCCGAAGCGATTGAGAGTGCGCTGGCTCAGACGCAGGCGGCGGCGCAAGTCATCGTCGTTGATGACGGCAGCACTGACGACACGGCGGCGGTCGCGGACAAATTCGCTGATGCCGTGATGCTGCTCCGCCAGCCAAATGCGGGCGTCGCCACCGCACGCAATCTCGGCGCAGCACAGACAAGCGCGGAGTGGCTGCTATTTCTCGATGCCGACGACCGCTTGCGCCCCGACGCGCTCGCGACGTTGCTCGCCCGTAGTGGCAACTGCGGCGTCATCTACGGGCAGACCGCTGACTTTACAGGCGACTGCCATTTTGAAAAAGAGCACGGCAACTCCGAGATGCAGGGCGCTCCGCCAGCCGGGGCGAAGCGTGCATTTTGGAAAGCGCCAATCGCCACACCCGGCGCGGCGATCATTCGGCGCGATGTGTTTGCGCAAGCGGGCGAGTGGAACCCGCGCTTCAACACCACCGCCGACCGCGACCTGTGGTGCCGCATCGGTGCGCTGGCAGAATTTGGATTCGTGGAGCGCGTCGTCGTCGAGCGGCGGATGCACGGGGCAAATATGTCTGCCGATAAAAACCGTGCGCGGCGGCAGGCGGTGGAGGTGCAACTTGCGTTCCTCGAATGGTGCGCAGCGCGTGGATTTGACGCAGCGTTTCTCGAAACGTCGGAGCTTGAAATTTTCGAGCGAAACGCGGAACGAGCAATTCAGGAGAAGGCGTTTGAGGCGGCGATGTGGATTGCCGCTTTGGCATCGCAGCGTGGGATAGAGTCACCCACACTCAAGCAGGCAAAGCACCCGAGTTTCTTGCAGCGTATTTTTTCCCGATGACTCCCTTTTTCTCCATCGTCACCCCCTCCTGGAACCAAGGCCAGTGGCTCGAAGGCAACATCGCCAGCATCCTCGCCCAAGGCGCGAGCGACTTCGAGCACATCGTTTTTGACAACTGCTCCAACGACTCCACGCCCGCCGTGCTCGCGCAGCATCCGCACCTTATTACCCGCGTAGAAAAAGACAGCGGCCAATCCAACGCGCTGAACAAAGCCTTCGCCCTCGCACGCGGCGAAATCATCTGCTGGCTGAACGCCGACGACCAGTATCTCCCCGGCGCGTTTGACCTCGTGCGCCGCGAATTTGCGAAGCCGGGCGTGGATGTGATTTTCGGCGACTGCGAGGAAGACTTCTGCGACGGCCAGCATCCGCGCATCCGGCGGGCGCGATTTGAGCGCCGCGAGGACATGCTCATTTGGTGGGAAAAACGCACCGACCTTCTCCAGCCCGCTGTCTTCTTTCGCCGTAGCCTGCTCGCCGAGATCGGCCCGCTGCGTGAAGACCTCCACGTCGTCATGGACAGCGAACTGTGGTGGCGAATGAGCGAGCGCCACACATTCCACCGAGTCGAGGCCGCGCTGGCCAAACAGCAGCGTCAGCCCGATTCCAAAACGGTGAAACACATGCCGCGCATCTACGAAGAAAAAGCCCGCGTCTTCACTCCGTTGCTCAATGCCGCGCAACCCGCCCGCCGCGCCCGCAACGCCATCGCCCGCCGAATCGGCATGGGCCGCCGCTGGCTCGGGCTCGCGCAAAGCGCGGCGAAGACGAACTCGGAGGCTGCACGAGACTTTTTGCTCCGGGCCAGAAAAGAGAATCCATTGCTCGCAATGTCGCCGCGCTGGTGGGCGGCGCGGTTGGCCATGAACGGGGCAAAGATATGACACCTCAAATCGTCGCCATCATGCTCGTGCGCAACGAAGACCAGTTTCTTCGCCGGGCGGCGCTGAGTATTCTCGGCTTTTGCGACCGCATTTTAATTGCGGATCATCAATCGCAGGATGGGACGGCGGAGATTTGCGAGGAGCTCGCGAGGACTTCGCCGAAGTTCGAGATTTACCGAATCCACGACCCGCGTGAGTCGCACGAGATGCTCGTGCCTTTGGCGAATACGAAGACGTGGGTTTTTGGCGTGGATGGGGATGAGATTTACGACCCGGCGGGGCTGGCGAAGGTGCGTGCGCGGCTGCACGCGGGGGAGTGGGATAAGTGGTGGGTGGTGTTTGGCAATGTGCTGAATTGCGATGCGCTGGATGAAGCGGCGCGGACGGCGAGCGGCTGGTTTGCGCCGCCGTGCCGGAGCATGACGAAGCTCTACAATTTTGCCGCCGTGGAGAGTCTCGACCCGGCGACAAAGCATCGGCTGCACGGGAAAAATAACGTCTTTAACCCCGGCTGGCATCCCGACGATTCGCGCTGGGAAATGTATAAAACAGTCGCGTGGGAAGACTCGGAGTTTCGCGCCCTGCACACTTGCTGGATGCCCCGCAGTTCGCTCGACGAAAACACTTCGCGCCGCAACGTGACCGAAAGCCTCGGCCTGCGAAATCGCGTCCGCGCCGCCTTCGCACGGCTCACGGGGCGGAAGACGGAATCCGACTACAAAGCCGAGAAATACAGGCGCGGCGAGCGGGCGACGGTGGATGCGAGTGCGTTCTTGCCGGGCAATTTTCGCTGAGCTAGATTCCGCCCATGAGCACGCTCACCGAAATCGAAGCCGCAGTGGAATCGCTGCCCGTTGCGCAGCAAAAGAAACTCTTCGCTGCGTTGAAGGAGCGTTTTACGCCAGCGCCTCGTGCGAAAGCCACGGGAGGAAAACTGAAGTCCGCATCGAAGCCCGGCATCAAGGGGCTAGACCCGCACTTGTCAGTCACGGGGAAAGACAAAATGCGCGAATTGATCCTGCGGAAACATGCCCAGCATCGCTGACGCGGGGTATCTCATCGCCTATTGGAGCGATAATGACGTTCATCACGATTGGGCGCGGGCATTGGATGTGAAAACGCCCATCATCACCTGCGATGCGGTGGTCACGGAAGCTGCGTACATTACCGGCGCGACCGAGTTGCGGCTTGAGATGATTTTAGACGGCGACTTGGAGGTAAGGTTCGACATCACCGAGCATGGCCGAGATGTTTTGCGGTGGCTGGAAAATTACCACGATCTTGCGCCCGGCTATGCCGATGCGTGCGTAGTAAAACTCGGCGAGATTTACCCGAGCTACGACATTCTCACTACCGATGCCCGACATTTCCGCGCTTACCGAACTCTGTCCGGCAAGCCGCTGCGTTCCCGATTTCCTGATTAACGAATGCCCATAGACCTCAATCAATTCGCTATGAACCCCACCGAGACCGCTCTTTTGAAGGAGCTGATCGCGGCGGCAAAACCGAAGCGCATCGCCGAATTTGGCAGCGGCCTCACCACGCGCTTTTGGGCGGAGAATGCGCCGGATGCTCGCATCACCACTTGGGATAATTACCCCGAGTGGATCGCGGAATTGCAGACCGCGTTTGCCGATGCGCCGTGGCTTTCGCGGGTGGATTGGCGCAGCTACAGCGTCACGCCCGAAGGCCCGCGTAGTGTGGAAAAAGACGCCGTCGCGTGGGAGGGCGAGCCGTTTGATTTCCTCTTCCTCGACGGCCCGCGTTCGGCGCATCCGCCGAACTTCGGGCGCACCGGCACGTTCCGTTTCGCCACGCAATTCGCTGCCCCCGGCGCGACCATCGTGTGGCACGACGCCCACCGCCCCCACGAACGCGAAATCGCGAAGAAATACTTCGGCCACTGCGCACGGAAGCGGCAAAAGAGCGTGGGTTGGTGCAAATGGGAAAAGCCGTGCTGCGTCGGCGGAATGTCCGCCGCGCTGCGCCGGCTGAATCCTTTTGCGTGAGTGTTGCGACAAGATTCATTTTGAGTAACCTCCAAGTGTGACTTTCACCCACCCGCATCAACGCAATGATTGGATCGCTTTCGCGATGGCTACGAAAATTGCCGAGCGGATACGACACGATGCGACTCTCGTGAAGAAGGCTCAGGCATGGCTTGTTGGTTTGCAGCAAAAGGGGCGTGATTATGTAGCGCACCGCGAGTGGGAAGAAATTTTGAACACACGGTCCGCCCCTGAAATTGCAGACCTTTTGGTAATGGAAAATGACGAAGGGCAGCGCCTTCGCAGTTCGCACCCGTTCAAAGGGTTTATTACCGAAGCGGAACGGCTCGCCATCATTGAAGACGCTTACGCTAACTGAGTTGCATGACGCCCTTGACCGTTGCCGAGAATTGACAGGCATCGTTGATTTCATCGTGGTTGGCAGTCAGGCGATTCTCGGATCATTCGGCGACGCACCGAGCAGTCTGCGGACTTCGCAGGACATAGATTTATTTCCCAGAAGCGGCGCCACCGCCGAAATCAATCGACGTATTCTTGGTGCTGTCGGGCCGGAGTCTGAGTTTGAAAGCGAACATGGATTTTACATCGAAGCCGTCGGCGATTGGACCGTCGCAACTTCGCTCCCCGGTTGGCGCGAGCGGCTTGTGCGGGTGGATGCGCCGGGCGGTGCAGTTGGCTGGTGTCTTTCGCCGCTCGACATCGCTTACAACAAAGCAGAGGCGGGGCGAGAGAAGGACATCGCGTATCTCGCGGAGCTTTTCCGATGCGGAATCGTCCGCCCATCGCAGATCAAAGCAGTGATGGATGCGGCGGGCACTGCGCCGGAAATACGGGCGCTCATTGATGCGCGTGCGCAGGAGGCCGTCCGCCGTTTGGCGGCGTGATGCGTGTGCTTGCAAAATGAACACGGTCCTTGTCGCGATGCATTCCATTCGTATCTTATCGCAATGACGATGACTATCGAACAACTCGCCATCGAAGCAAAATCGCTCCCGCTCGATGCGCGTTTGGATTTGATTGATGCACTTGTGGATAGCATTCCGGCGAGGCGTGTGCCCTTGAGCGATGAGGCGCAGCGGGCGGTGATACGAAGGCGCGTGGATGAGATCAGGGCGAATCCCTATGCGACGATTCCGGGCGAAGAAGTTTTTGCGGAACTCGATCGACTGCTGGGTAAATGAAGCATCGGTTTCACCCGGAAGCCCGGTTTGAGTTCCGTGAAGATGCACTTTTCTACGAATCCCGTAGGGCGGGACTCGGCAGGCGATTTCGCGATGCAGTCCGCGACGCGATTGCATCCATAGTCACAGACCCGCTGCGGTGGCCGCTTTTTGAGGTAGGCACGCAACGTTGTATACTGCAGCGTTTCCCCTACGCGATCATCTATTTGGTCGAACACGACACCGTTTTCATCGTCGCGGTGATGCACTGTTCGCGTGAACCCGGCTACTGGCACGAGCGCACAGACTCGGACATCACATGACCCTCGACCTCTCCACCTACCGCGCGCTCGAAGACAGCGTCCCGCTTTTCCTCAAATCGCTGAAGCTCGGCACGCAAGCCGGGCGGTATCTGCCTTGCAAACGCGGGGCGACAAACGAGGGGCGCGAGATGGGGCTGGGGTGGAGTTGTTTTGTGCTGAAGACGCTCCACATGCTGGGGCGGTGGGAGCTGCTGGAGCGCGAGGAGCGCGAGGTTTGGGTCGAGTTCATCCAGGACTACCAGCGCACGGATGGCGACGGCTTTTTTGAAGACCCGCCGGAAATCGCCTATCTCCGCAAGCCTCCGCCGCTGCGAGCGCGGCTGCTGGGGCTGCTTGGCAAAGCACCGTGGCGGCCCGATGCGCAGAGCATCCTGCTCGCCGAGACAAAACAGGCCATCGCCACGCTTGCGGAAGTCGGCGCAGAAGCCCGCAGGCCGTTTCGCGGATTCCCGCAAAAGCCCGAGCGCGTGCAGCAGTGGCTCGAATCGCAGGACTGGACGCGCCCTTGGGGAGCGGGCGGGCAGAGCGCAGGCATGGTCGTTTTTATAAAGACGCAGGCTCCCGCGTTTATGCCGCAGCGCGAGGTGGACGATCTCCTCGATGTCTGCCGCGATTTCTACGCCAGCCTCGCAGACCCGGCCACGGGCGCGTATTTTCGCGGTGCGGTGCCCGAACACGGCGAGCTGGTCAATGGCGCGATGAAAGTGCTCATGGCGCTCGACTGGCTCGACATGCCCATCCACTACCCCGACCGCCTCGCCGCCACCGTCCTCGCCGCGCCGCCCGCGCAGACCGGCTGCCATTTGGTGGATGCCATCTACGTCCTCCACCGCGCGCTGTGCGGACACGGCGGCGAATTCAAAGCCGACGCCGCCACCGTGGCATTTTGCAAAACCGTCGCCGCCCAATTCGCCGCCCACGCCAACGAAGACGGCGGCTTCTCCTTCTACGCCCGCCGCGCACAGACCGCCTACTACGGCGTCCCCGTCTCGCGCGGCCTGGAGGAAAGCGACGTGCAAGGCACCTGCCTCCTCATCTGGGCGCTCGCGATGATGGCGCAACTCTGCGGCATTGATGCCGGGTGGAAAACGATGCGGCCTTGAACTCCACTTCGCCGCTGTTACTTTCGCGCACATGAGCAACCGAGATGTTATCATAGACCTCGTGAAGAAGCTGCCGGAGGACACATCGCTCCGCGATTTCGCCCGTGAGATCGAACTCATCGCCGGCATCCGCGAAGCTCGCGAAGAAGCTGCACGCGGCGAAGGCACCCCGGCGGAACAAGCACTACAGCTCGTGAATGCGTGGACATCCCGGTAATCATCACACCGACCGCACTTCGCGATCTCGAAGAAATCGTTCGATTCATCGCCCTCGATAGCCCCGACCGCGCACAGCGCTTCGGACACACGCTGGTTGAGAAAGCCATCTCCATCGGCAAGTTCCCCGAAATGGGCCGCGTCACACCAGAACTCGACGATCCTGCCGTTCGCGAAATCGTCCACGGCTCCTACCGCCTCATCTACGAACTTCGCCGCGAACCGCACGCGATTTACCTCCTCCGATTTTGGCACGCAGCGCGTGGCGTTCCTGAAAAGTAACACCGCAAATCGGCGGCCTTGATCCAAAACCAAACTCTTGCCGTTCACACCGCGCTGAAATAAACTCACATCATGGCTGCGACACTCACACAAAACCGAGCAGACACGGGACCACAGCGGATGCGCTGCACAGTGCGCGACTTCTACCGCATGGCAGAAGCAGGCGTCTTATCGCCCGACTGCCGCTATGAACTTCTCAACGGCGACATCATCCTTATGCAACCCATCGGCGAATCCCACGCGGGAAACCATGACTGGCTCAACCACGCACTCATCACGCGACTCGGCGACCACTACTGGCTCCGCACACAAAACCCCGTCCGCCTCGACAACTACTCAGAGCCACAACCCGACTTCGCCATCCTCAAGCCCCGCAAAGACGGCTACCGCACCGCGCACCCCGGTCCCGGCGACACACTCCTCGTCATCGAGCTTGCCACCTCCAGCCTCGCCTACGACATCGGCAAAAAACAACGCGCCTACGCAAAAGCAGGCATCCCCGAGTATTGGGTCGTGGACCTCACCGGCAAACAGCTCCACATCTTCCGCAAACCCGCCCCCATCGGCTACGCCAACGTGCAAGTCCTCGACGACACCGACGAAATCCAATCTTCCGCAGTAAAAAACCTACGCTTCACCGTGCGCGAGATGGTCGGGTAAAGCCAAGATGCTGACTACGTGACCACGCTTACGCAAACCATCATCGCCCGCGCTACCCACGCCGTAAGCGTTGCGCGTCTGCTCTCTGTGAGCTAACTTCGCACAGCCATGCACGCCATAGAATTTACCACCAACCTCAGCGGAAACGCTGTCCTAGCCATCCCAGTGGAGATTGCGGCGCAGCTTCCAAAAACAGGAAAAGCCCGCATCATCGTCCTCACAGATGACTCTTCCGACGATGCCGAATGGCGAGCCGGAGCGTATGCGCAATTCCTGCGCGATGACTCGGCGGAAGACGCCATTTACGACACCCTTCGCTGACCGATGTTTGGCGAAGTCGTCATCTGCCAGTTTCCTTTCACATCGGGCACCGGATCGAAAATCCGTCCTGCACTTGTTCTCTTCGACCTCGCGCAAGACGCCATCATCTGCCGGGTGACCTCCGTCCAACGCACTGGCCCGCTCGACATCACCATCCACGACTGGCAAGCCGCCGGATTGCTAAAACCCTCCATCGCCCGAATCGACCGTCTTGTGACTGCGGAAAAAACCATCTTCCTCCGCCGCCTCGGCATCCTCAGCGCGGCGGATTTGGCAGCCGTACGCACCGCGTGGAATAGCGGGATGAAATTGTGAGCCGTGTGACAGAAGCATTGAATTCTATCCCATTGACTATGTCCTACACACCCGACCCGAATCCCGGTTCCCATGCCGATATTCATCGGCGGCATCCGCTGAGTGCGCCGGGGAAATATTTCGTGGATGACCAGTGTCTCGACTGCGATCTTTGCCGGGAGACGGCACCGACGGTAATTCGGCGAGATGATTCGCGTGGGTGGTCTTATGTGGCCCGGCAACCGGAGACGGCGGAGGAAATCGCGCAAGTGAAAGAGTGCGTCGCGGCATGTCCGTGCGAAGCCATCGGCGATACGGGGGATCGGCATGATTGGGAGAAGTTGCCGCCTGTCCGGTGGGATGAACCAGTTGAGGGCGCGACCGAGCCAGCGAAGGAGTGCTCGCACTGCCGCCCAAAGAAGCCGTGGTGGCGCTTTTGGTGAGTGGATTGTCGGAATGGTTCATAAACCCCTGAAAACGTCGGATTTATCTGTCCGACCGCTCGATTTATAGAGGCGACCGCGCGGTTTGTCGGTCCGACCGGGGGATTTCTTGGCACGACGACGCGGTTTTTTGGCACGACCGGTTCGTTTGTTTGTCCGACCGATGGGTTTTGCGGTCCGACCGGGCGGTTTTTTTGTCCTCAGATTGCGCCGATTGACGCGGATTTTTTGCCGCTATCGTAATCTGCGGGAATCTGCGCAATCTGCGGACTGTCTCGAGGCACCTCTTTTTTAATGCGTTTTATCGTGGCCAATTATGGTTCCCGTCATGCGGGGATGTTGCTTGCGTTTTTGGAGTCGATCGCGCGGTCGCATCCGGCGGCGCGTGTGGCGGTGTATTGGCTGGATATGCCGGCGCGGCTGATCGGGGGGATTCGGGCGGCGTTTCCGGGGGTGGAGTTTGTAGAGACGAAGTTCGATTTTGCGGGGGATCCGTTGCAGCGGATTTCGTCGAAGGTGCTGTGCTGGGCGCAGGCGGCGGAGCAGCAGCGGGGGGATTTGGTGTTTGCGGATGGTGATACGCTGGTGCGACGGGAGTTGGCGGGGTTTTTCAAAGACGACGCCGATGTGGTTTTCACCACGAAGCCGGAGAATGTGCCGCTGAATACGGGCGTGATTTTAACGCGCGGGGATGCGGGGCCTTTTATGCGGGCGTGGCGGGATGCGACGACGCGGATTTTGCGCACTCCGGAGCTTTTCGCGCAGGCGAACGACCAGTCGAAGCCTTACGGCGGGACGGACCAGATGTCGCTCTACCAAATGCTCGGCTATGTGCGGGAGCGCGGGCTTTATGAAATCGAGTGCGAGGGTCGCGCGGTGCGTCTGCGCGCGGAGCCGTGTGCGCGGCTGAACGAGACGAATTCGCGTCCGCTGACGGACGAGATTTGCGTGGTCCACTACAAGGCAGGGTGGCAGCAGATTTTGCTAAACGGGCGTCCGTTCTCGAAGTGGAGGCCGCGTGCGGCGTCGTGGGAGATGCTCACGTTTTTCCTGCAAACATTCCTCGCCGGTCTGCGCCGCGTGAACGCAGCGACGGACGATGGGCTGACGGCAAACGACTTCGGAATCGCGTGGCCGTGGTATTGGCGTGATGGGAAATACAGCGCCCCGCTTTACGCCGCATGGCGCGTAAATGCAGCGCTGAAGCGCGGCTGGCTGTTGCTGCGCGGGAAGCTGAAGCCGGGGATGTAGGGAAATGACGAATGACGAATGACGAAATCGGTGGCTTGAACGGATTGAGTTCGGGCTTATTCTGCGGGCATGGATTTTAGGAGCATCATCACCATCGAGCCGGACAAACGCGGCGGTCGTCCGTGTATTCGCGGAATGCGGATCACGGTGTACGACATCCTCGGCTGGCTCTCAGCGGGGATGAGTATGGATGAGATTATTGATGATTTCCCCGAACTGACGAAAGCGGACATTCAGGCAGCACTGGCGTTTGCAGCCAGCCGCGAAGGAGACCTCCGTGGCTCTGCGGCGTGAAACTTTTGCTCGACCAAAATCTGAGCCGCAAGCTGCCCCCGAAACTGCAAAGCGTTTTTCCGGGAACGGAGCATGTCATCACAGCCGGACTTGATGCTGCAACGGACACGGAGATTTGGAATCACGCGAAGGCCAATGATTTTTGCATAGTGACTAAAGACGTGGATTTCGCAGAGCGCAGCATGTTGCTGGGTGCGCCGCCCAAGGTGGTGTGGTTACGCTGTGGCAACACGACGCCCGCCGAAATAGAAAACATCCTCCGCACAAACGCTGTGCTCATCATCGCCCTCGAATCCGATCCCAAATCGGCACTTTTGGAGATTATTTAATGTCGAACCCACTCACCCAATTTCTCGGCGCACACCGCCTTCGCAAAGTCCGCCCGCCCGTTCCGCCCGTGGCGCGTATTGCGGTGACGACGCGGCCTATTTTCGGTCCGTGGGGCGGCGGCAATCAATGGCTGCTGCAGTTTTCCCGCTACATGCACTACTGCGGATACGAAGTCGCACACGACCTCGGCGGCGGCGCGGATTGTGTGATCATCCAGCACAACGGGCTGACCGGCGCGATGAGCATCGGCTTTGACGAACTCGCAGCGTGGCGCAAAGCGAACCCGCGCGGTCGCGTGCTCCATCGCATCAATGACAACGACGTGCGCAAAGGCACGGGCCAGATGGATGCGCTGATGGCGAAGTTCAACGCGCTCGCGGACCACACGGTCTTCATCAGCGAATGGCTGCGCGACCATCACGCCGAGCGGTGGTTCGACCGGAGCCGCGAGCATTCGTGCATCCTCAACGGAGCCGACCCGAGCATCTTCCACCCCGTCGGCAGCGCACATTGGAAAAGCGGTGAGCCGTTTCGCCTCGTTACTCACCACTGGGCCGACAACCGAATGAAGGGTTTTGACGAATACGCCGCGCTCGATTCGCTCATCGCCGACGGCACGCTGCCCGGCGTGGAGCTGTGGATCATCGGTCGCTGGCCCGCCGACATCGTTTGGAAAACGGCACGCACTTTCGCCCCGTGCGCAGGCCCCGCGCTGGCGGATTTGCTGCGCCAATGCCACGGCTACATCACCGCATCGCGCTGGGAGCCGGGCGGGATGCACTTTATCGAAGGCGCACAATGCGGCCTTCCCCTGCTCTTTCACGAAGACGGCGGCGGCATCCCGGAACTCGCCCGCAAATACGGAATCGGCTTTCGCGACAACCTCGCCGAAGCAGCAAAGCGTTTCATTTCCGAATACACAAAGCATCGCAACGAAGTCCTCACGCGCCCGCCCAGCGGCGACGGAATGTGCCTCGCATTCCGCGAAGTGATCCAGCGGATGCTGGCTTCATAAATCCAAGTTTGCGAAACCGAACGCGATTCGACTACTCTCGCGATATGCCGACAACCGAACTCCTAAAGCGAATCACGATTGACCCGCAAATTTGCCACGGGAAGCCGTGTGTTCGCGGTTTGCGTTATCCGATTTCCATGCTGCTGGAACTGATGAGCAGCGGTATGACGCACGACGAGATTTTGGCGGATTACGAGGATATGGAGCGCGATGATTTGCTCGCCGCGATGGCGTATGGTTCTCGTGTCACTGATGCCCATCGCGTCGCGTTGGTGTGATGAAATTTCTCATTGATGCGCAACTGCCGAGGTCGCTTGCGCGATTGATTAGTAACGCAGGACATGACGCAATCCACACGCTCGATCTTCCCCGTCGGAACACCACGGCGGATGACGAAATTGCCGCTATCGCGGACCGGGATGGGCGCGTTGTAGTGAGTAAAGATAGCGATTTCATGGACTCCCACATCGTTCGAGGTGAACCCCGAATGCTTCTTCTGATTGCTACCGGAAATATCCCAAACAACGAACTCGCTACGCTTGTTCAGTTACACCTTGCTCAAATCGTTACGGCCTTCATTACCGCATTTTTCGTGGAATTGGATCGGCTCGGATTGACGATCCACTCGTAACCCATGCTCCCTTTCACCATCCGCCAGATGCTCGAAATCCCCGAACGGCTACGCACTCGCGCATCGCTCGCAGCGCGTATGCTGGAGGTTCCTCGCGGCGAACCGGTATTGAGCTACGGCAGCGTGCGGAATATCGGCGGGATGATCGCCGGCGGGCGCGTGAAGCTCACGCATCTCGCCGAGCGCTGGCCGGAGTCTGATCCGTTCAACGTGCTCTATCTCGTAAGCAGCGCACCGCCACCGTTTGCGCGGGAACTCGTGCTGTGGGCGAAGAAGCGCGGCGCGAAGTTTGTGTGGAATCAAAATGGCGTGGGCTTTCCCGCTTGGGCTGGAATTAGTGCTTGGGAAAAAAATCTCCCGATGCGCCGTC
This sequence comes from Verrucomicrobiaceae bacterium, assembly GCA_031372675.1. GTDB lineage: Bacteria > Verrucomicrobiota > Verrucomicrobiia > Chthoniobacterales > Chthoniobacteraceae > SXWH01. The sequence goes on along the minus strand of JANMLS010000292.1, from coordinate 8,858 downwards.
TGCTGCGGCTCGCAGACCATGTGGTTTATCAAAGCGATTTTTGCCGCGAGAGCGCCGACCGCTGGCTGGAGCCTGCGTCGTGTCCTTCGAGCGTGCTCATCAATCCGGTGGACACAGCGATTTTCAAACCCGCGCCCGCCCCGTTTGATTCCTGGCGACTCCTTGCTGCGGGAACGCACTACCAGCCGTTCCGCGTCATTGGTGCGTTGGAAACATTGCGCGTCCTACTGGATGCCGGGCATCGCGCAACGCTCACTGTCGCAGGTGAACTCCGCTGGCAAAACGCGGAAGCCGAAGTCCACGATGCGCTGACACGTCTGCGCCTCGCGGAATGGGTGACGATGCGGCCCGCGTTCACGCAAGAAGATGCCGTGCGTCTTTATCAGGCGTCGCACGTTTTGCTGCACCTGAAATACCACGACCCGTGCCCGACTGTCGCAATCGAAGCGCTCGCATGTGGCATCCCCGTCGTGTCGTCAGCAAGCGGCGGAATGCCGGAAATCGTAGGCTCTGATGGCGGCGAGATGCTGGATGTAAAATGCGATTGGTTCCGCGCGGATTATCCGCCGCCACGCGCGATTGCCGCTGCTGTGGCGCGTGTGATGCGCGAATGGCCGCAGCGATCCGAGGCTGCGCGCTCACAGGCAGAGCAGCTTTTTCGCAAAGAGGATTGGGTGAACGCGCACGGCGCGATTTTCGAGGGATTACTGAAGTGACGCCCGCAGTCACAGTGCTGATGTCGGTCCACAATGGGCTGCCGTATCTCGCCGAATCGGTCGCCTCCATCCTAGCGCAGACATTTCGCGAGTTTGAATTTCTCATCCTCGACGATGCTTCGACCGACGGGACGCGCGATTTTCTCCGCACACAAACCGATGCCCGCATCCGCGTCATCGAACTCCCCGAAAACATCGGCCTCACCGCTGCGCTGAACGTCGGCCTTCGTGAGGCGCGTGGAGAATACATCGCGCGTCAGGATGCGGACGATATTTCCGATCCGCGCCGCTTGGAGCTTCAGCTCGGCTTTCTCAGCGCACATCCATCCTGTGCGGTTGTCGGCTCGCAGGCCCGGCTCATGGATGGCGCAGGCCGTTTGCTGGGGAAAAAAGATTTTCCGCAGAGCTATCGTGGCATCGCGTTTGCGCATCTTTTTGATAACGCGCTCGCACATTCCGCCGTCACTTTTCGCAAAGCCGCAGTCGTCGCTGCGGGCGGCTACGATGAAGCGTGGCCAGCGTCGCAGGATTACGAACTGTGGTCGCGAATGAGCGAACGTCACGCGCTGGCAAATCTCTCCGAACGGCTGCTCACGCTGCGCGTCGTGAACACCTCGATCACGCAAACCCACAAACGCCCCGAACTAATCCGCCGTGTGCAGGCGCGGCATTTCGAGCGGCTCTTTGGCACAACCGCGAGCGATGCGGACCTCAATCTCATCGCGCTTTTCCGCTCGCGAGTCGCACCGGAAAAACTCCGCGCATTTCGCGCACTACTCGAAGAACTCATCGCCCGCACGGAAGCCACATGGCCGGGCGTGAGCAGCACGCCAGATTTCCGCCGCACGCTCGCCGCGATTCACGAGCGGGTCGGCTACAATTTGCTCACGCTCTCGCGGTGCGCGGGCCTTGGTGAAATCGCGCGGGCGCTGAAATGCTGGCCGCCAGCGATGTTTGGAATCCCGTGGTGGCGCGTCGGAGCGCTCGCGGTGCTGGGCGATTCCGCCCGGCGTTTATACGAAAAGTCGCGGCGGTAATCCGCGTGCTTGGCGAAGCCCCCCGGCATCATTACCAAGTGCGGAAGTTATGTCCAAAAACGGCATCAATTCCCGACGCTTCCGCGTGCTGCATGTGATTGACTCGCTCGATCTCGGCGGCGCACAGGTCGTGCTGGAAAATCTCATCCGCCACGGCGACGCAGCGCGATTCGAGTTTGAAGTCGCAGCCATGCACGGGCGCGGGCAGATGTGGGACCGCCTCGCCGCGCTTGGTGTGCCGATGCACTCGCTTTCGCATCACCACAAAGTGCCGCTCTACGTCCCCCGGCTGATTCGGCAGTTTCTCTCTCGCAATTTCGATGTGGTTCACACGCATCTCCTCGCGGCAAATATCATCGCAAAACCCATCGCAGCAATGTGCGGCGTGCGCGTGCGCATCAACCATGATCACTGCAACGACAAGCTCACAGACCCGCGCCGCTGGGCGCTGCCTGCCGATAAAATCACCAACACACTTTCCACTCACATCGTCGCCGTGTCGGAAAGCACGCGCGATTTTCTCGTGAATCACGAGAGTATCGCACGAGATCGCGTCACGACGATCCACAACGGAATAGATACGGACATTTATCAGCCGCGTCTGGCGCTGCGCCGGGCTTCGCGGGAAAAGTGGGGATTGCCCGCGACTGCGTTTATCGTGGGTGGAATCGGACGACTCACGCACCAAAAAAACTTCGAGTTATTCCTCAACATCGCCGCGCAAATCCCGAACGCACATTTCGTCATCGGTGGAACCGGCGAGGATGAAGCTGCGCTGCGGGCGCAAGTCGCGCGACTCGGACTCGGCGAGCGTGTGAAATTTCTCGGCTACGTCGGCGACATGCCCTCGCTCTGGCCCGCGCTGGATTGCCTGCTGCTCACTTCGCGCTACGAAGGTCTCCCGATCACGATCCTCGAAGCGATGGCCTGCGGCGTTCCCATCGTCGCCAGCAATCTCGATGGGATGCGGGAAATCCTGCGCGATGGCGAAAATGCCGCGCTCGTTCCGCCGAGCGATATTGCGCCTTTCGTCGAGGCCGTGCGCAGATTGATCGACCAGCCGGATTATGCAGCGGCGCTGGCGTCGCAGGCCCTCTCGACCGTTCGTGCGGACTACTCGGCATCGCGAATGGCGCGTGACGTGGAGGCCATTTATCTGCGTTATCTGGAGGGCGAAAAATGAACGGACTCTTCTGCGACTGGTCGGCAAACCGTGGAAACATCAAGGGGCAACTCGTGATGTTTCTTTTCCGCCTCGCCGCGTGGTGTCGCGCCCTGCCCGCGCCGCTGTGGTATTTCACGATCCCGTATCTCATTTGGTATGAACTTTCGGTGATCTGGTCGCTGGGCATCGAACTGCGCTACCGCACGAAGATCGGGCCGAGACTTTCGCTGTTTCATGGAATGGCGCTCGTGGTCCACGAAGGAGCAGTCATCGGCACAGGCTGCACGCTTCGCCAGAGCACGACTATCGGCGCAAAGCAGCTTGCTGATGGAACTCAAAGCCCCTGCCCGGAACTGGGCGACGGCGTGGATGTCGGCGCAAACGTCGTCATTATCGGGCCTGTAAAAATCGGAGCACGCGCTGTGATCGGCGCAGGCAGCGTCGTAGTGAAGGATGTCCCGGAAGGCGCGGTGGTGGCGGGGAATCCGGCGCGGGAAATCCGCTAGATTGCCTATCGCTTCGATGAGGTCTTTTTGATCTGCGGCTCGACCGCTACGATGTGCAATGCGCTCAGTGTCGTGCTTGTTTCCTCGTCTGCATACACGGTGATCCGTCCGCCCTTTGGGCTGATTGCAACGTAGTCAGGATGTTTTACGCGATACTGTTTTCCGTCCGATGTTTTCACGATGAACGGGATAAAGGGATTTGCGTGAATGAGGTTTCGGACTTCGCCGATCATAGCGATTTAATATGCAAAATCCTGATTATTCTCCACTGAAATTATGTTGCAGCACATCCGTCATCGCCAACGCCTGCGCAGCCGCACGCATATTGTGAACGCGGAAGATTTGCGCACCGCGCAATGCACCCGAAACAAGGCACGCGACGGTGCCCGCATCGCGCTCCGGTGCAGGGACTCCGAGGATGTCGCCGATGACCGTCTTTCGCGAAACCGGCAGAAGAATCGGGCGTTTGAAGCGGTGGAGTTTTTCCAACTCGCGGTAGATGCGCAGGTTGTCATCGCGCTGTTTTGCGAAATCAATTCCGGGGTCAATGATGGTTGCATCGGGGGCGACTCCGGCGCGTTCTGCGAGCGCGAGTTTTTCATCGAAGAACTCAACCAGCCGCGCCATCACATCATCGTAGCCGACGTGCGTGTGCGCGACCTTGGGCTGGCCGATGGTGTGCATGATGAGTAGTGCCGCGCCCGTGTCGGCACAGATGCGAGCATTTTCATCGGTCGGCAGTGCGCCGATGTCGTTGAGAATGTGTCCGCCGCGAGGGAGCACAGCGCGAGCGACTGCGGGCCGCCACGTATTGATGGAGAGCGGCACAGGCGATTCCCAGCGTTCGATGAAGCGGATGAGTTGCGCTGCTTCTTCGTCCTCGGAGATCGCGCTGCGATTGGTCCGCGCACTCTCCGCGCCGATGTCTATGATGTCCGCTCCATCGGCGATAAGGCCGTGCGCTTTTTCCAGCGCAGCGGCGATGTCGGGAACGCCGTCGCCGGAAAACGAATCTGCAACGAGATTCACGATTCCCATCATGAGTGCGCGACGGGGGAAAGCAAACGTGATGCCGCATGCGTTCAGCTTCATGCGAGCGGCACGGCGGAGCGCTTGCGGCGAGAAAAGCGCAGCGTGCTCGTGTAGCCGCAGTCTTTTGCGAGAGCCACTGCTTGATCAAAGTCGGCAGCCACGTCTCCGGGCCTGTGAGCATCGGAGTTGATCAGCAGCGGCACGCCTGCCTCACACGCCGCCGCGACAAACTCCCGCTCCGGGTAAAGCTCCTTGCAGATGTTGCGCAGCCCGGCGGTGTTGATTTCAAATGCGGTCCCAGTTTCCGCCAGCGCATCAATACTCCGCCCGTAAAATCGCATGAGATCGCCTTCGGGAATAATGCCGAATTTTTTCGGTAGATCGGGATGCGCCACCCAATCAAAAAGCCCGCTGCGAATGCACTGCTCATACATGCTCCAGTAGCTGTACCAGACGGCGGAGGCGTTGTTCCCCATGTGGCGGCTGATGTATTTCGGGTGGTCCACTTCCCATCCGCCGGGAAGATAATGGACGCTGCCGATGAGGTAATCCCACTCGTGCATTTCTGCGAGTTTTTCAATCCACGCTTCCTGACCGGGGATGAAGTCGCACTCCAGACCGATTTTAATGTTGAGCTGCGGAAATGCGGCACGCGCTTCCTCCACGGATTCAATGTAGCGCGGCAATTCGCCGATGAGCATCCGCCAATCGTCAAATTGCTCCGGCATCGGGTTGTGGTCGGCAAAGCCAAACTCGCCCAGACCACGCTCCGCAGCGACGCGGGCAAGCTCCGCGGGCCAGCCCTCGGCGTGGCGGCAGAGCGGTGTGTGTGTGTGGTAGTCGGCTAGGCTTGCGAACATGGGGTGTGATTTACATGGATTGAGTGTTTGTATGGAAGCAGGCCAAAAAGTCGGCCTTTACTGATTAGTAAAACTGCTTTTTCCTAATCTTTAGTATTGCTTCTGATGTAAAAAACTTCACTCAGATAAATAACTTATTCTGAAAATATGAGCTATTCCCACATTTCCACACTGTCGCGTGGTTTTAACGCTCTACGAAAGCGGATTTTTGTTTCGATCATCTTATTGCTATCAACGTTTGGTAGTTCTTATGCAGCTAGCGCAATTATTGAAGGCCTAACGGGTATGCGACAGGGAAAGAGCTTCGGCTTTAATGAAGTGTACTACGACATTGTTCAATATCAGATTTTTGACGATGGCAGGCCATACCAACTAATACAAAACGTTAGAGGCTTGTATTTTAATGATGGAGGCACTTATGGGTCAGCTTTGGAGAGGCAAGTATATGAGGCCAAAATTGACTGGCTGAACTGGGCCAACGGTAAGTGGCATATTCCAGTCAATTCGCGCCCCAGTTGGTTGCCAATAGGTAGCACTAAGTTTTGGCCTCATGGTTCTCTTTATAGTGGGATTTTGTACTATGAGGTGCTTGAAGGAACGGGGGGTGGTGATCCCATAGCAACGCTGATCGACCGAAAATTGCTCAGGGATGTGGTGAAGTTTGTCATTACAAACTCGAGCAAGCCACTAAATGAGTGGACATGGTTTAATCTGCGGCGCCTCACTGGAAATCAGATTCGCAGCATGTTCCAAGAACTAGGAAAGGAAGTTGCGGATGTTGCCCAAAATCCTGAGCTTGCGGATCTATTTACTCAGTATGGCGATCAGATGGCTACACTAGCAGAACAGAGGCTCGCTATGTTCGAGGACAAGACGCCTGCAAGCTTCTATGGCGCGGCGCAAATACTAAGAGGAAAGTTATCGGAAAAAAGAGCGGTGAGTGTGGAAATTGCCAGAATTTACTCTGAGATGTTTAACTCTACTGTTCGCAATGGTATGCGCTCGCAAATGAATTCCTTCTCACGCGACTATGAAATTACTCTTCGAAGAGCCGAAGGAAACTGGACAGGCCGCTCTCCTTCATGGCGTAAGTGGGAAAATGGTCGCCCTATATTTAATGATCTACGTTCTAGAAACGGTGCGCTTCTAGAATATGATGACACCAGTTATCCTTGGGTTTACGTTCCTGCTCTAGGAACAAGGTTGTTTTTTCATGATGGACGACACTATGGAGTTGTTTCATGGGATGATCGAGGGTTGCCCAAGTTGGATTTGGATATGATCGATGCTCTGGGAATAGCGCAATCTGAGAATGGGCATGTATTTTTTTGGGAAGGAACTGGACAATGGTATCTGATTAAAACTCGAAACAGCCGAGGTCGAAAAATACCAATCCAGTATTATATCTTTGATGGTCTGAATTTTACTGACCAGCTCCCTGCGGTAAATTGGCGCAGAGTCTCAAATCCTTTTTAACGTTTGGAACTACAAAAAAAATTTTACGAAGTTGGTGAGAGAAGTATTTCTATTGTTCCAATAGGTTGAAAATTAGTTTTGCATAGCGCATTATGTGGTGTCCCGATTTAAAGCCGCATAAAGAATGGTTGAATTGACACGGACGATTTCCCGTCGAACTTGGCTGTAATGAAAAGAGCCGCCTTTCTTTTTGCCCTAGCCATCGCGACCAGCACTGCCGTCGCGGACGACCAGCTCCGTGATGCGCAAGCCGAACTAAAAAATCAGGGTTTCTATTTCGGTGAAGTGACCGGGAAGAATTCCGGTGAGATGTCTTCGTCGATCCGCCGATTTCAAATCCGCAATGGACTCAATGTGACCGGCCAGATCAACGCTGAGACGCTTGCAGCGCTCGGACTCGGTGGCGGGCAACCTGCGCCTGAAATCGAAAAGCCAGCCGCGCCCGCTCCAGTCGCACCAAAGATGACTCCGCAGATCAATCCGGCTCCAGTCCCGCTTTCTCTCTCGGATGATAAACCCGCCGAGCGCGCAAAATCGCGCGACTTGCTCGTGCGACCGCGCGAGCGCGATGAAGTCGAATCCGGCGAGCGTATTCCACGCGGCTTCCCGGTGGACCCCGCCATTGTAGAGCCGCCGCGCATGATTCCAAATGCCACCTACGATCCCGTCACATCGCTTTTCCGCGACACGCCGTATGCGACTGCGCCGCGCGAATTGCAGGAAGACACGCTCGCTGCGGCGCAGCGCATTTTGCAACGCGAACGGCTGTATCGTGGCGAGGTGGACGGCTACGCAGGGCCGATGACGAGTGAAGCGATTTTCAGTTTTCAGGACCGTTACTCAATTCGTCCCACAGGCCGCCTCGATTTGGACACACTTGCTCGCATGAATCTGCTGCCGCGCGTGATGCCCGCGCCGGGCGCACGGCCTTTTTACAACCCCAATCAACGCCGCGACCGCTCCGTGTTTCGCGGAGTTTGGGTGCGGTGATAGCGGCCCCAGAAAGTAGCCCGCGAGTCCCAACGCGGCATCGCCTCACTCGCGGAGCGACACGTTAATTGATTGGTCGCTTCGCGAGTTGCATTCAGCCGCGAGGGACTCGCGGGCTACTTTTTCAGCGGCTCGCGGTACCAGGAGTGGAGCACTGAGCGCAGCGCGGCGGCTGTCGCGCTGGACATGGCTTCCGGGGCGTGGGCGGTGAATTGTAGCTCCTGATAAGGATGCAGCCGGACGAAGACGATTTGCTTCCGGTAGGTCTGTCCGTAAAGGCCGTAGCTCATGATGAATTGGAACGTCATCCAACCGTTGATGGGGAATGGATTTTCGCTTTCCGATATAATCGCCGCGCGGGTTGCGTCCTTTGGCGCAGTGGCAAGGATTGTCTCGCGAACCACCTTGCGCCGGTCGCCGGTATCGAGCGGGAGCAGAGGAATTCTCGAAGCGACGACCTGCACCGTGGCCGTGTTTTCCTGACGAGAAACAAGCGTGAGCGTTGGTGCCGATTCGTTGAGCTTGAAACCGCTGGGCGCGGAAAAAAGCACGCGAGCTTTCGGGCTTTTCAGGCAGATTTTGGAGGTGAAAAGTCCGTCTTCTTGGAACTGCACGATGCTCGGTTTCAGCGAAAGAATGTCCGGCTCGGCTCTAAGCTGCGCAGTTGCGACAACATGAAATCCAAAAGTTGAGACAGCCAACAACGCAAACCGGCACATTTTGCCACAAGCCATGCGAACGAAAATACGTGGCGAAACTGGAGCGCGTGAACTCATGTCTGGAGTGATGAAAAGCACTCGCAGTGCCGACGAAGCTACCGAAAATAGAAAACGCTTCCGTATTCAGCAGATTGCTCGTGCGGCAGATTCCTCATTGCCCTGAATTACTCATCAAGACTGCGGTGCATTGACTGGAACGGCGGTTGCGGATTTTTGGACCGCTTTGGATGCCTCGTAAATTGTGCGCGATTTTTCAAACCCTGCTTTGGCCACTTCTATTTCTTTTGCGAGCAGAAGGGCGGATTGCTCGGCAGTTGCTTTGATTTTCGCACCCTCGGCGGTGAGTTGCGGAATGCG
>JANMLS010000263.1:0-4042 GCA_031372675.1 Verrucomicrobiaceae bacterium | reverse complement strand
TCTGGACTTCTTCGTGCGGCCAAAGGACGCCGAGGGTAAGCCCAAGGGCGAAAACCGTTCCTACCTATACGACCGGAGCGACAAGCTACGGGCGGGAAAATTTGACATCATCCTCACCTATCCGCCCTTCGGCTCGGTCGTGAAGCGCACAGAGAAGGGCGAGGGTTATCTGGAGCAGTTCGACCTCCGCAACTACATCGGCAAGAGCACCACCGGCACCGAGCCGGATGAATCAGCCAAAGGCGAGGCCGACGCGAAGCGCGGCGCGAAAGCCGTGAAAGACCGCGCCAGCATCAAGACAGAAATCCTCTTTCTTGAGCGCGTTCACTCGTTCCTCAAGCCCGGCACCGGACGCACCGCCATCGTCCTGCCCGACGGCATCCTCACCAATTCCTCGCTGCAAGGCGTGCGCGACTGGCTGCTCGCGAATTTCCAGCTTCTCGCCGTCGTCTCCCTCCCGCAGTTCGCCTTTGCCCACTACGACGCTGGGGTAAAAGCCAGCCTCGTCTTCCTCCGCCGCTTGAAGGACGCCGAGACCGTGCCGGACGACGCGCCCATCTTCATGGCCCTCGCCGAAAACATCGGCTACGACGCCACCGGGCGGAAGACCTTCGATGTCACCGTGGAGAAAGAGGAGGCGGGCGTGGAAAAGGTAGAGCTACAAAGCTGCGACCTCTTCGACTTCCGCGTCCAGTACGAGTGGAGCACCGCCAACCCGAAGAAACCGGCGTGGAGCGAGCGCCACCGGGAAATCATTCCCGACACCGGCCTCGTCGCACAGTGGCGGGCGTTCGAGAAAGACCCGGCACCTTTTTTCGTCTAAGCCCCGCTGCGAATGGCAAAGCGCGATGCTTTGCAGTTCGGCGGGGCGAAATCGATGGCAGAGCAGATGTCATTTTCCATCAACCTTGGATTCGTTCACGGCTCGCACTGGTCGAGAAAGGCAAGTTTGCTGCGTGCAGTCTTGGTTCCGTAATTCACGAAATTCGCTACGGAACGGGAACGCCGCCGCCCTACCTTGAGCCGGGGCCGGAAACGGTGCCTTTCGTCCGCGCTACTGACATCAAGGATGGAGAGGTGAACCTTGATACGCTGTATCACATCGCGGAGGAGCAACCAAAGTTGATGGACAAATGCCGCCTCGCAGGCGGCGAACTTATCATTGTCCGCAGTGGGGTGAATACGGGCGACTGCGCGGTGATACCGCCGGTTTTGTTGGGCGCATATGCGGCTTATGATTTGATTCTCACCTTCACCGCCAACGCATCAGCGCATTTCGTTTCGACGTTTCTGGACACGGAAATCGGGCGCTTGCAGTTGAACCTGGTGAAAGGACGGGCAGCGCAACCCCACATTAACGCCGACGAAGTTTCGGCGCTCCGGATTCCGTTACCAAAGCCAGCGAAACAAACCGAGTTGGTCGCCGCGATGGACGCGGCGCGGGCGGAGCGACGGGCCAAGCTGGCGGAGGCCGACGCGCTGCTCACCGGTCTCGACGGCTTCCTCCTCGCCACCCTCGGCCTCACGCCGCCGCCCAAAGACGACCGCAAAGTCTTTGCCGCCTCTGTGCGTGCAGCGCGTGAGCAGTCACATCTCAACGCGGATTACTTCCACCCCGAGCGAATCCTTGCGCTCCGCGCGATGGAGGCAGCGTCGGAGCGTGTTCCTTGCGCGAAGCTCGCGGAGGTTGTCGCCTTCATCCGCGACCAAATCAAAACTCCCGGCCCGAACTATCTCAGCCTCGCCCACGTGCAGAGCAACACGGGCGAATTGACCAACACCAACGAGGAAGCCGCCGGTGCCTGTTCCGAATATCAAACCGGCGACGTGCTTTTTGCCCGCCTGCGTCCTTACCTGAACAAAGTCTATCGCGCCGAAATGGATGGCTGTTGTTCTCCCGAGTTCCACGTCCTGCGCGTGAACAACGCCAAGGAACTACTGCCCGACTACCTCGGTGCCATCTTGCGCAGCAGCCTGACACTTGCTCAGACTCGCCACATGATGACCGGCAACACTCATCCGCGGCTTACCAACGAGGACGTCATCAACCTCGTCATCCCGATTCCCAAAGACGTAGCAGCCCAGAAAGCAATTGCCGCCGAAGCCCGCCGCCGCCGCGAAGAAGCCCGCCGCCTGCGCGCCGAAGCCGAAGCCGGTTGGGAAGCCGCGAAGCGTTGGTTTGAAGCACAACTCCTCGGCCCCGCCCAGCCATGACCTTCGAGTTCATCATCATTCACCGGCCCAACGAGGACGAACCAATCCTCGGCATCCTCCGTGAGCGGTTGCGCGAGTCATTGGAGGCAAACTTCAATGACGTGGAATACGACGCCCTCCCTCGCATGGTGCGGACCACATTTGAACGTGCGCAGCCTGCCAACGCAGACGGCACACCGCGCGCCGTGTTGGGATTCTCGCTAGAACTGCCTGCCGAAACCGCGTCCATCCGTGAAGTGGTGGACGAGTTTGCCGACGCCTTGATGGCGGACCCCATCGAGCACGCCGTCAAATGCGAAGACCCGCTGCTTCGCGCCGAGTTAGCGACACGCGCCGCCGAACTCTTCGCCATCGAAATGAAGCTCCGGCGGGTGCTCAGCATCATCTACCTTCACGCCTACCCCGACGCCGACCCTTACGACCTGCTCCGCGAAGAAACCGTACAGCCGATGGCGAGTGCGAAGCCGCAGAAGGAGCAGATGAAGGCAGCGGCAGAGAATCAGTTTTTCCATCTCACCTTCGGCCAATACGTCGGACTGAACCAGCGCCCTGCAATTAAAGACCTGGTGTCGCTCATCCGTAACGAGGCCACCTACGAGGCATTTCGCGACGAGCTGCTCCGTGAGCCGGTCGAGCACGAAGACGACGCGATATTTCTCGCCGGTCTCAAGGAGCGCATGGACTCCATCGAAAAGATGCGAAACGCCGTGGCCCACAATCGCCGCCCGCCGAAGAAGACCACGAACGATTACCTAAACGCGCTGCCACTCGTGAACCAAGTGCTCGACGACTACCTCAGCGCCTTGGCCGCCGATTGGAGTGACTCGCTTGATGATGGTGAATGGATTTGGGACGCCGCCGCCCGCGACGCCGTCGAGCAGGTAATAGAATCCGCTGTTTGGAACGAAGCGGACAAGACCATTGAGCTTCACCACCATGACGAACCGCGAATGGGTGAGGTCGTCGCGAACCGCGAGAATTTAGTCAGCTACCTCGAAGACGTTGCGGAAGAAGCCTTCTACGGGAATTGCAGCAAGGACGACGACGGTGAGTGGATTTCCGAGTGCGATGCAAACGAAGTCGTCGAAGGCGTCTTGGCTGAATACGAAGAGCGGCTCGCTGAGTTTTTCGTCCCCGCAGAGGAAAACGATGAGGATGACGGTTGAGTGCTGCCGCCACTCGGGGAGCAGAAGTAGGTCGCTTGCGAACGTAGTCCGCGACTTCAGTCGGCCAAACCGCCGTAAAGAGAAGACGGGAACGCTCCGCAGAATGCCGCTGCTCAGAGGCTCGGTGGTTTCACGTCTAGCCGGGCCGCGCCGACTGAAGTCGCTGGCTACTTTGCGCGTCTTCGGGTGGGGAGGGCGGGCTGTTTGCGGGGCGCGACCACCATATATTGCGCTATGGGATTCTGCTTTGTCTAATTGTTGTGTCGTTTGCCGTTTCTGGATGCCTGCATTCCCCGTCTGGCGTGCTGCATTTTCGATCTGTCGAGCTGCATGGCGCATCTGTCGGGCTGCATTTCGCGTCTGGCGAGCTGCATTTTGGAGCTGTCAGGCTGCACTTTCCGTCTGTTGCGGTGCATTGCCGGTCTGGCGGGGTGCTTGGCGCTCCTGTCGAGCTGCATTCTCTGGCTGGCGTGGTGCAATTTCCGGCTGTCGCTCTGCACGACGCGGGTATGTGGCTGCATGACGGGGCGGTGCTGCTCGCGGAGCATCGGGAAACGGGGGTCAGGAAACGGGGGTCAGGAAACGGGGGTCAAGGAAACGGGGGTCAGGCGAGGGTCAAGGAAACGGGAGGAAACGGGGGTCAAGGAAACGGGGGTCAGGCG
>JANMLS010000227.1:0-19572 GCA_031372675.1 Verrucomicrobiaceae bacterium | reverse complement strand
GTAAAACCGAAGTCAAAACCGGGCGGCGCAGTGATGGACTTGCGCGAAGTGCGCCTCGTCCCGGAGTAAGCAAAAATATCAGGCCGCGCCCGCGAGTTCCTTCACCTTGGCTTTCGCAGCCGCGTCGTGGTCGGCTTTTTGGTAAGCGCCGAAGTCGTTGAAAAACCACTTTTTTGCCCAGCGATACATCCAGTGCTGTTCGGGGATTTCTTCGCCGGGAAGCCATTGGGAAAAGCGCGGCGTCATCGCGTCTAGCTCGGCCATCGCAGTGCCACGGATGGTCGTGTCGCGTGCGCCGTGTTTGATGACGAGTTCTTTCACCAAGTCGGGCCGCTCCAGCACGACGCAGCCGCGAGTTTTTTCGGCACTGAGTTCGCGAAAATCTTTCAAAAAAGCGGAGTCGCGCATCGTGGCAAAGATGCCACGCGAATCGCGGATATTTTCCGTGGCAAACTGGATGATCGGGCACGGCTCGATGTCGCCTTTCGGGCCGACGTGATGCGAGATGCCCGTGCTCATCGGGCACAGCGCATTCCCGCCGCCGTCGTAGTAGGCATCCACGATCCCGATAGGCATCTTCGCACGCATTTCCACGATGAAACGGCGCACCTGCACGAGCTGTTGCGGCGTGAGCGCGAGTTGCGCATTCATCTTCGGACCGACGGGGCGGAACGTGTGAAACCAAACGTAGTGCGCACCGAAATCAATCAGCTCCCGCAGCCATTGCTCGGTGCAGAGGTCGGCTATGTTGGTCTGGCAAACACTGGTCGCAACGCCGGTGAGCACGCGCTCTTTCAAGCACGCTTTGAGTCCGCGCAGTGTGCGCTCAAACACTTGCTTATTGCCGCGCCGCTCGTCGCTCACGACTTCGCGCCCCTCGATGCTGATGAGCGGCGTGACGTTTCCCAGCTCGCGCAATTTCTTCGCTACTTTCTCGGTGATAAATTGGCCGTTTGTGAACACCTGAAAATAGCAGTCGGGATGCGCCGCAAATAAATCGAGTAGCTCCGGGTGCATGAACGGCTCGCCGCCGAGGATGCCGAAGAATGCGTTCCCATGCGCCTTCGCGTCGTTGATGGTGCGATTGAGCGTTTCGAGATCGATCGCGACGCGATCCTCCGCGACATCCACCCAGCAGCCCTGGCAGCGCAGGTTGCAGGAGTTCAAAATGGAGAGATAAAGAAACGGCGGGAAGAACTCGCCGCGCTTAATGCGCTTTTTGAACAACTGAATCGAGCGGACGCCCTTGTAGCCGAAGTTCCAAAGAAACTTCCCAAGGCAGCGCAAGTCAGTCGTCCGCAAAATACGAAGCGCGAGTGATGGAAACATGAGCATCCCTTTACAGCGCACCCGCACGGTTGCAAGCAGCGCAGTGCGCGAGTAACCGCGAAAAGTAGCCCGCGAGTCCCATCGCGGTTGAACACACAACTCGCGAAGCGACTAATTCAAATAGTGTCGCTTCGCGAGTTGCATAATCCCGCGAAGGGACTCGCGGGCTACTTTGTTCACCCGTAAAGCGGCAGCGGCTTGAGTGCGTAGTCGGGGAAAATTTTGCTGAATGAATCCGCAGGCGCACCGTGCTTTGCGAGGATGGGCGCGAGGATGTCGCGGTAATTATTCCACACCGGGAGATCGCCCGGTTCATCGAGCATCTCGCGTGTGAGTCCCTTCCATTCGCCGAGCATTTTTCCGCCGCGAATGCCGCCGCCCATTGCAAACATCACGCTTCCGCGCCCGTGGTCGGTGCCGAGGCTGGTGTTCTCGCCGAGCCGCCGGCCAAACTCCGTCATCACGACCACCGTGGTCGTCGCCATCCGTGTGCCCATGTCGCGGCGGAAAGCAGCGAGGCCCGCGCCGAGGCTCCGGATGTTTCCGGTTATCGTCAGTTCCTGGGTGAAATGCGTGTCCCAACCGCCAAGGTCCACGCTCGCAGCATCCACGCCAACATCCGCCTTGATGAGCTGCGCGGTCTGCCGCAAACCCTGATGGAAGCTATCGTTCGCGTCGTACGTCGCGCCATTTTCCGGGGCTGCATTTGTATCAATGGACTCGATTCGCGCAAGTGCGCCGAACGTGCTTTCGGCTGCGCCTCGAAGTCCGCCGGATTCCATTTCGTAAAGTCTGCGCAACTCGCGCGGGAACGCTGGCGTGGTTTTCCGGCCAATCGAAAACTCCTCGATCCGCTGAAACGCAGTAGCACTCGGAGCACCGCTCAAAACATCCGGCATCGTCGGCGAAAGCGCGATTGCACTCAGTGGAGATATTGAGGGGCCGCGAGCGCGGAGAAAACGCGCCAGCCATCCGCCAGCGACAAAGCCGCCGTGCTCCATGAGGTCCTGCGCCTCAAAGTGCGAGCGTGTCGTGTCCTCGCATCCCGCGCCGTGGACGATGGCCAGCTCGCCTTCTTTCCATGCGGATTCCAGCGGAGCCAGCAGGGGATTCAGCGCGAAGTTTCCATCGAGATCGAGCAAGCCGTTTTTCTTCAGCGCGAGGCGTGGACGTGCGCGGTAGTAGTTTTCGTCCGCAGTGGGAACGACGAGCGAAAGCCCGTCCGCGCCACCGCGCAGAAACACGACGACGAGCGTGCGTTTGTCGTCGCTGTTGGTGGTGAGATGAGCGAGTGCGGACATGCGTTAGCAGCGTTGAAATCCCGGCGAAGCGAGCAGCAGCGCGAGGCCGTCGCCCGATTTGAAAAATGCGTCGCTTTCATCGGCGGACGGTTTGCGATTCAGCACTGCGGCCATCATCGCGGCATCGCCGCCGAGTGAACGCTGGAGTTTTGCGCGTTCGATGCGCGTTCCGGCGATTTGGTTATTGGCCAGCGCCAGCGCAAATTTCCAGCGCCAGAGAAGCGTCGCGTGCCAGTGCTCGGCCTCCAGCGGATAGCCGTCCGGCGTCGGGTAGCGAAACGGAGCCTGCCCCATTTTTTCGAGGAACTGCATCACTGGCTTATCCGCGTCAGTACTCGCATTAGTGGCCCGCAGTGCGGAGACGACGAAGTGAAACGGACGCTTGATTTTCACCCCAGCAGAAGCGGCGTATTCGGCGGTCGAAAGCAGCGTGCGCAAAACCGTTTTGATGTCGCCTTTCGATTCAGCAAATGACTTCGCGACCGCTTCCACGGAGGCTGCGGAAGGTTCATCGGCGATGAATCGCTTGCAGAGTTTGGTTGCGAGAAACCGAGCGGTGTTGGGGTGAAAAGCAACGATGTCTATGACGCGCTCAATATCGTCTTTTCCAAGTCCAGCGGGGATTTCATGGCCGAGGACGCGCTTCGAGCCGTCGTCGTGGTGGTCTGCATCGAAGAACACTTCGCCGCGCTCTGTGAATGGCGTTCTACTCGCGACGTTGCGCAGGAACACACGCGGTCTGATCGCCTTGCGAAGTCTCGTCTCGCGCTTGGAATAGAAACTCCATCCCGTGAGGCAGCGGGCGACTTCCATCACGTCCTGCTGCGTGTAGCCGCCATGCACGCCGAGCGTGTGAAGCTCCATCAGCTCGCGTGCGTAGTTTTCATTCGCTTTGTCGCTGGGCTGTTTGAGCGAATTGGCCTGCCCGTCGAGATACCAAAGCATTGCTGGACTCAGTGCGCTCGCGCGAAGCATGTCGCGGAAATTTCCAAGCGCGTGCTTGCGAATCACGTCGCGATCATCGCTGGGCTTGCTCCAGCGGCAGTCTCCTTTGCCGGGATCGATGTTGAAATGATCGCTCCAAAATTCGCACATCACTTCAAAAAGCTGATGCCGACTGTAAATCGCACGCAGCGTCGTGACGCGGCGCAGAATCGGCGGGAGCGAGTCATCGTCCTCCTCGTAATGCTCGCCGAGTGGCTCACCCCAAAGGTCGGCGAAGCGTGCAGTTGCGCGGTCACAAAGGCCGTCATCCATGTTCTCCGGCGCAAGTTGCTCTTCTATAAATGCAGCGACTCCCATATTCGCCACGCGCTCGTAGTCACCAGCGACCGGGCCAAAAGTGAGACGGTTCAGCGCGTGCGCGACGGGATCAATCTCCACCGATGCAGGCGCGAGCGGAGCTTGGCTGATCGGCCTTGAAAGCCCCAAGCCGAGATACTGTCCGCCCTCGCTGAGCAGTCCTTGCGCTGCGCGAAAGAGCGTCGCGCTGAATGCTGCGGCAGCCGCGCCGGTGATGATAAATTCGCGGCGACTCGTCTTTTTCACGGCAGTGAAAGCTCTGCGGATTCCAGCGTCGGCTGTGATTTCCACGGCTTCGCAAGCAGCAGCGAGCCGAAGCCCGCAGCCAGCGTGAGCGGGAGAATGATGAACCATCCGAGAAACGGCGTGATGCAGCAGAGGCCGAGCATCGTCGCTCCGCGCATCCCGCGACGCCACCGCTCGCGGCTGCGGGAAAGATCGCCGCCAATTTGCAGCGCAAGCCCGGCGGAGCCGATCAGCGCCATGATAAGCGGCACCGCTGCGACGATCAGCATCACGCCGCCTGCGCCCTTTGCAGCACCGAGCAGCACGCCCATGAGGATTCCGAATGTGAAAATCCCCACGAGCAGACAGCGCACCGGACGGCGGCGGAGTTGCATTTCACAAAGCTCCGTCGTCTTTGAAAAAAGCCCGACTGCGACAAGCCAGTGCGAGAGAAGGATGAGGAAAACTCCGAAAATGATGGAGAGGATGGCGAGGACGATTCCTGTGTATGGCATTTGCGTGGTGAATGGTTCACCTGCGCAGACGCGATGCGGCGGGCCGAGGTTACAGGGTTTGCGCTTTGTCAGTCTCGTGAATTGCCGGGAAATGACAAATGGCGGGACCACCCACTACGGCAGCGAGAAATAATCGCTGCTCTGGTAGTTCCCGTCGGTGAGTTTCGCGATCTGCATCACCACGTCATTTGCCAGCGTGCTTGCGCCGAAGCGGAAGAGATCGGGCGTCATCCAGTCGTCGCCGAGCGTTTCGGAAAGCATCACGAGATACGCGAGCGCTTCCTTTGCCGTGCGGATTCCGCCCGCTGGTTTCATCCCGATGCGGCGACCGGTGGCGAAGAAAAAATCGCGGATCGCTTCCAGCATGATCAGTGTCACCGGCAGCGTCGCAGCGGGCTGCACTTTTCCGGTGCTGGTCTTGATGAAATCTGCGCCGGCATTCATCGCGAGGTCGCTGGCAAATCGCACGTTGTCGTAAGTCACCAGCTCACCGGTTTCTAAAATGACCTTCAAATGTGCGAGGCCGCAGGCCTCTTTCACAGCGGCAATTTCATCCGCGACACGCGAAAATTCCCCCGTGTGAAATGCGCCGCGATCAATGACCATATCAATTTCATCCGCACCCTCGGCGACCGCTGCGCGTGTGTCCTGCAATTTCACCCGAAGCGGCATCGCGCCACTCGGAAACGCCGTGGCCACCGCCGCGACTTTTACGCCGCTGTCTCCCACAAACGATTTCGCCGCGCGGACGAGATTCGGATACACACAAACCGCCGCGCACGACGGGACGCCAAACCGCGCCTCCGCAGGCTGGATCGCCTTGCGGCAAAGATAGGCCACTTTTCCCGGCGTGTCTTTTCCCTCCAGCGTGGTGAGGTCCATCATCGAGACGATGAGCTTCAGCCCCGCGAGCTTTGCGCCAGCCTTGATGCTGCGCTTCGTGAATGAAGCCGCGCGCTCTTCGGCCATGATTTGATCAATCGGGTGGGCTGTTGGAAGTGTGATGCTCATGTCGGTAGAGTGAATCAGGAAAGGCGGACGAAATCGCGCAGAAGTTGAAACCAGATGAACCACAGCCCGCGCCATGTGTAGCGGATTGCGCCATCGGCATCCTTTTGAAGAATCCCCGCAGTCACATTATGCGCAATCTGGCGGCTTTGTTCGCACTGCAATTGTTCGTGAAGGTCTTCGGGGTTCAGCGGCGCGAGGTCCGCAGGTTTTACGTTATTTCGTGCGAGAAATTGGCGATGGCTTTCCGCCAATTCCATGAAGGATTTTTCGCCACTCTCGCGATTCATCTGCCATTCGGGTGCGAGCTTCAGATTGAGCGAAAATGGGTAGTTCCACGTCGTCCACACCGCGCCATCGTTTCCGCGTGAAAGGATTCGCAGGTAGTAAAAAGTGTATTGCTGCTGCTCGATCAGGCAGATCACTGCTTGGGTGCGCTCGTCGAGCTTTTGGTAGATTCGGTAAAACTGCTGCGAATCCTCCCACTCGCGCCCAAGGTCCTCCACATGCTCAAATCCCTCCTGCTCCATTTCATCACTCAGCTCCGGGAGCGCTGGGAAGTAATCGGGATGCGTGGGCAGCGGTTTGTGACGGAGCGGATTCTCGGTCGGCATGGCGATTTTTTTCACCCGCGTAATCAGCTCATACCACGGCCACGCCAGCCAGAAGCTCACGAAAAGCAGCCCCATCGGCCACCAGTCGCTCACAAACCAGCCGATGAGAAATGAAGTCGCCAGAAATCCCAGCACGCCGAGTTTCCGCGTAATCAGCGGGCCTGTTCCACGCAGCGCGATGCTCAAAACCAAGACCCCGGCAATCAGCAGAAATTTGGAAAGGGGACTCACGGTTCGAGAATATGTTTTGCGACAAACGCCACGAGTTCATCCGTCCCGAAATCCGGCAGCACACTGCCATCGGACAGCAGCAGAGTAGGCGTCTTCGACTGGCCGGAAATGCGGATCATCGCATCGTAGTTTTCGCGGCTCGCCTCGACATCCACGAGTTCGTATTTGAAGCCGCGCGAATCGAGCCAGCTTCGAGCTTCGACGCACCACGGGCACCAGATTTTCACGTAGAGTTTCATGGCTATGAGTTTCCTCCCTCGGCATTCTTTTTCCAGCGGTCCGAGAAGCTGTTGATGTAGTTGGTCACGTTGGCGCGGTAGTTTTCGATAGCGGCAGGGAGGTCGTTTTTGGGGACGATTTCCACGCGGTCTGAATCTACCATGAACTGCGCACCCGCGAGCTGCAAAATCACTTTGGTGTGCGACTCCTTGTAGGCGATGACTGGAAAAGCGTCGCCTTTTTCCATGCGCCATTTCGCGCCCGTGGTGAGGTCCACTTCCGTGGTCGCCGTCATCCGCGCATACAGCATCACCTTCTCGCCAGCAGCTCCCAGCGGAAGCAGCAGCAACGCAAGCAGGGCGAGGATGGCGAGGACTGGTTTCAACGGGCGGCAGCTTGTATGACAAAGCACGAGTCGTCAACGCAGCGGTCGGGTTGTGAGTTTGGTTGGGGGAAATTGGTGGCTGGTTGCAAGCGAACACTCCGCCCCGGCCCGCTGCTCGCCGCCGATTGCGCTCCTCCGCAAAGCACTTCTACTCCAATCTGCACCCTCTGCGCATCCGCGCAAAGCCCGCCTACGCCAGTAGAGTGCCATTGCGTACCTCAGCACACCCCTCCTACCCGAAAAGTCCCCCCTTGCGCACGACCGCACACCCCTCCAATTCCCCACGAGCCTCTTTGCGTACGCTCACAATGGCTGCCTACCCGAGTAGAGGCCCATTGCGGGCGTCCGCAACGCCCTCCTACCCGAAAATGCCCCCATTGCGTACGCCCGCAATGGCCTCCTACTCCAGTAGGATTCGACTATTCAGGCACTTACGCCGACTCTCAAAACCGAGAGCCGTAAAGCGGACAAAGTGTTCCACAGCCACGTTCCACGGTACAAAAGTATTCCAGTCACGCCGTGACTGGGTGTGCGGAAAAGCCCTCGCGAGCCAGTTGCGGCGCAACTGGCCTACTTTGCAGCAGGCTTACTTCTCCTGCTTTTCGCTGGAAGCCGGCCTGCCACACCATGCGGCTAAAACCATCAGACAAAGTGCGGCAATGATTATCGCCAAACCCCACCAGTTATTTTCCTCTGCTCTAGGAGGCGGGGCAACCGGTGCCGATTTTTGCAAAGTCTCACCGGATGCCAAGGTTTTCCTCACTGGCTCCGGCTCGGATTTTTGTGGTTCTGGCTGCGCCGCTGCCGCTGGTTTCGGCAGTTCGTACACGGTGCCGAATTGCTCTCTGTTTTTCATCCACCACTCGCGTAGGGGGCGGGCTACTTCTTCACCCACGGCTTTGAAGTTTTGCGGAGGCCAGTCGGCTTGAAATACGCCGAAATGTTTAAGGCTGCGGAGTTTTGATACTTTTGATTGTGTGAATCCGCCAGATAGATGATCGCCTTCGTTTTTGATTTCAAAATCGTCTTCAAAAATCAGCGGTGCAAGCAGGCGGATTGTGCGGGCATCATACATTTCTTCAAGATGAAGTGCCATTGTCCCCACCCTACGATCTGCATCTTCCAGCTCATCGCGTTTTGGGATGAGGATTTTCAGTTCATCATCGCACTCTTGGAAGCCCGCGAGCCTTTTCGCGTGATCGCGTTCGTGTGAGAGCTTGTATTTGCGGCCCTCCACGCGCAGGACTGCTTCGTTTGCATCCTTCAATCCACGCCTCGCAACGACATCCGCAGACAGTCGCTGCCATAGTTTTTTTCAAACGCCTCATCGCCAAGTAGGGGGCCGGTGGCTTCGGTCTGCGGGACAATTTTTCCGGGATTGAGCTGTCGCCTCTTATTTTTTGCCGCGTAGATAGGCATCATATATTCGCGGCGGAAATCATTGAAGGCTACTATTCGCGCCTCTTGCCGCCGCTGTTCTTCTTTGGATGGGTCCACTTTCGGTTCTGCGCCGCGCAATGGTACGAGCATCATCACCATGAAGAATAGCAGGGCTTGATTGGGTTTCATTGCAGGCAGCTACTTCTGTTGCTGGCTGTCAGAAGTCGGTTTGCTGCGCCATGCTGCCAGTGCCACTATGGATAGCGTGGCAATAAGCACCGCCCAAACCCACCAGTTTGATTTTGCGGGATTTTCCTCTGCTTTCGGAGGCGGTGCGTCCGTTACTAGCTTTTGCAAATTCTTATTTGTTGCCAAATTTTCGCGCACTGGCTCCGGCTCGGTTTTTTGTGGTTCTGGCTGCGCCGCTGCCGCTGGTTTTGGCAGTTCATATACGGTGCCGAATTGCTCCCTGTTTTTCATCCACCACTCGCGCAAGGGACGAGCTACTTCTTCATCGACTGCCTGATGGTTCACGGGGGGTAGTTCGGTTTTGATCACGCCGAAACGTTGTAGCTGTCGAATCTGACTTACTGTTCCTTGAGTAAATCCGCTTTTTCCGTAGTCCTCTCCAATAAATGACTCGAAATCATTCTCAAACATTAATGGCGCAATCAGCCGGACGGTGCGCGCATCGTACATTTCCTTCAGATGCAGAGTAATGGTGCCGACTCTAGCATCCGCATCTTCCATTTCGTCACGTTTCGGAATAAGTTCTTTGAGTTGCTTGTCACACTCCGCAAAACCAGCGAGGCGTATATCATTGTCATTCTGCAATGCGAAATCGTTTCTGCGTAATTCAATGCGCCGGATTTCAGCATTTAATTTATTAAGATCGCGCCTTGCGACTACGTCGGCAGACAGCCTCTGCCACAGTTTTTTTTCAAACGCTTCATCGCCGAGCAGTGGGCCGCTTGGATCGGGTTGAGGAACAATTTTGCCAGCATTTAAGACGCGCCGCCGTTTTTTCTCCGCGTAGATCGGTGCCATGTATTCGCGGCGGAAATCATCGAAGGCTACTATTCGCGCCTCTTGCCGCCGCTGTTCTTCTTTGGATGGGTCCACTTTCGGTTCTGCGCCGTGGAAGGGACTGAGCAGCACCAGCATAATTGTGATCCATAGGCACTGGAAGGGTTTCATGGCATAAATTCCTCCCGAATACGTTTGGTTTGGGCGTGTATCACATCTCTTTCGGGCTTTGTGACGCGCCGCCCTGCCCTGTCATAGCCCATGATTCGATCCCTTGCATTGTCAGGCAGTTTTACCTCTGAGTATTCGGTGCCAAATTTCCACGGATGATACAAACCCATTAGATGACCAATTTCATGAGCATAGGTGTCTATGGTCTTATTTAATGTGGTGATAACTGCAAAAAGTGAAAATCTTGGATCGATGTTATTTGCAAAGGAACCACCAGCAAGCTCAGGCTTCCCTCCATCCTTTTGTACGAAAAGGGCAAGCTCTGTGCAAAAGACAGTGAACATATACCCCTGCTGCCGATTGGCGTCGGCTAGATCGGTAAAGAAAAAACCACCTGGTGAAGTTAGAGTGCCTACATTAAATCCTGGGCGACCATCGGTGTCCTCACCAACCACAGTTTCATCGTCATCGTCATCGTGAATGATGGTCTCCTTGGCCAGCGTGAAGAAGATATTAGCCTGCGAACCGTAAGTCTGGACGAGTTCCAGTTCCAGTGCAGCCAAGTCGGGGTTGGGCACGTCTGCATCCGCATCGGTATGTGTCTGGCCTTTCCATTTACTCCGCATTCTGAGGCGGACGATCTTGATCGAAATCTCCACCCGTGGCCGGACATCGAATTGAAGCGGCACCTTCAAACCGCCGGGAAGTATCTCCGTTCCAAACTCGCCAATTGGTCCTCCCCTATGGGTGATCTGTAATGTACTTCCGCCCGGCTCGACGGAAAAAACAGAAGTATTATTGATCGTTTTGATGTCGGCCCCCAGTGCCGCAACGCCGAATGTATGCGTTCCGACTGCTGGCTGAATGTCTAATGAGACGCCCCGTGACTCTTGGTTGAGAGGCAGCATCTGCCAGTGAGGATTGGAGACGCGATCATAGCCATCGTTGGAGGAACCACTCCAGCGGCTCTCGTAAAAGCCAAAGAGTGAACCTATTTCCAGCCATTCGTATCCGGTGTTATTGCCATTATCCACATAGCCGGTTGCAGGCGCTAAAAGAAAACTAGTCCACGGGCTGCTGGTTTGTATTTCAGCATAGGGGAATGACCACAGGCCACCGCTCTCAATGCTTGCCTCCGCCCACAACGTCTCGCGTGTGGTAATGAATCCTTGCTGAGTTTTATATTCAGCAAATGGCCCCTCTAGTTTGTATGGATTGGGATCCACAGTAGCGGGCGTCTCCGGCGGGCGGTTCGGGAAAAAACCGGCCACAGAAAAAGTGCCGGTGGCCGGATTGGGAAATGGATCGTAGGACCACTGGCCAGCCTCCATGTTCGCTGCAACATCGCCGACGTATGCAATTTCACTGGGTTTGGATGTAATGTCCGAGGCCAACCCCGGTCTAAATTCTTCAAATTGTGACAAGTATTTGTAATTCTCGCCCGCTGGAGCCGGATCAATAAATGAGGTGGGGATTTGATTAGCTGGGTATGATTTAATTCTGGCCCAGTTCCCATTTCCGGTAGCACGCATGATCCGCAAATTCCCATACCCTGCACTGGGTAATAAACTCACGCGAACGCTATTACGGTTGATGCGTACCGCACTAATCGAACCGGGATCAGGTGGGCGTGGAATAGTGAATAGCTGCACGTCTGCAATGTCGGATAACCCAGCCGAGTTGCCGGATTGTGCGCCGAGTTGTTGTGAAAAAGCCTGCGGACAGCCAGCGGCAAGTACCAATAGCAGAAGCAAAAAAGACGATTTCATTCGCTGGCTATTGGCTTGGAGGAAGCAACAGGGAGGTTTGGTTTGGGCCGACGCGCCCAAGTTCGCGGATGGTGCCATCCGGCATCTTCTCCACGACACGGAAGAAAGTTTCATTATCGGATGTATCGGCCCATTGCACGAGTCGGCTACCGTTTGGGTAGGTGGTCACTGTTACATTTGCGGGTGCGCTTGGGGGTGAGACGGATGGGGGCGGTATGTCGTGGGTAAGCGCATCGGTGCCGTCGAGAAACTCCAAGAGCGCATTACGACCATCACCATCAAAATCGGAGTCCCAATCGGTGCGCAGAAAAGGACTAAGTCCGTTGTGAATCTCCCATTCATCGGGCAAGCCATCGAGGTCCATGTCGGTATCTACAAGAAAGCGAACGAATCGCTGAGGCGCGGAAACGGAATCGTATGGGTCGCGCAAGGTGACGAGTGCGCGATCTGCGTCAATATCCACAGAAGCGATTGGGGTGAGCCGGAAATCGCCAGCCTGCCAGACGCTGTTCAAATCACTGGTGATTTGAGGGAAGACCACTGTGCCGGAGAGGGTTTTCCACTTAGTATATTGAAGGGTGAGATGGCCCCCTGAATCTCTGGATAGTGTGAAGCCACTGCTTGGGTCGGATGCCTTCGGATTGGAACCCAAGGCAAACTCCATCAAATTCGTGCGTCCATCCTGATCGGGATCGGCACTACGCCCGGATACGGAAGGCGTGCTGGTTTCAGCAGGTGTAAAAACGACACTTCGCCAATCCTCGTAGGTAATTCCGTGTGCGATCCCGCTGCTGATAACCAATGCAGAGATGATTAGCCGTGCGCTTGGGAAAAGATGGTGGCTGCAAGTGGCGGCGGGGATGTTGTTGTGGGAGTGCTTCATAGGACGGTTTGTGAGTCGAGGTTGTATGGTGGGTGGTCACTACTCAAGGCCGCAGTGGTGGTGTGATAGTGCGGAGATCATGTCAACGCAAATAACGAAACTGGCTTACGTGTTGCGCGCATCTTTGACGGATGACCATCGCGGCCCAACCGCGTGCAGAAAGTTCCGCAAAAACAGCTCAATAAATTTAGCTCAAATCTCAAAAGATTACGGGCGAATGCGAAACTTTCCCAAGAGGCTTTGGCAGAGCGAGCGGACATCACCACACGATATTTGCAGTTCATCGAATCAGGGAAATTCGGCACTTCGCTGGCTGTGCTTTTGCGTCTTCGTGGAGCGCTCAATTGCGATTGGGACGATTTATTGGAAGGAATGGAGTAAGGGTCGCCAGCGTAGAGCAAAAAGCTGCAACAGAGTCTTAGCGGAACGATGCAGATGAGCGCAGCGAAGTCGTAGCATTGGTGCCCCGCCGATGAGAGTGGCCCGGCGGCCTCCACCGGGTGCCGCGAGCATCAGGAGGACGCACCATTTGGTTCATCGTGATTCGCAGACGCATGTGTTTTTCAAGCCGCTCATTGGCGAGGTGCAAATACTGCGATGCTGCGCCTCTTCGCGGCTCGAAACTGCATCGCGCACGGCTATGGCTGGAGCGGTGGCGGGCCTTTGGGTTGCTCGCGGCGGGCGGCGTTCTGCACATTGAAGCTGTTCTGAATCACCTCGCGAATCCGCAATCCGCGCGTCACTTCACTCGTGTGCAAATCGAGATTTCCATCCGGCCCCACGACGCCCAGCAACAAGTCATCCGTCAGCCCGTAGGCAGCCGCGACCGCCGGGCCATTTTTCGCCACGATAAAAGGCACATTGCTCGCCACGCTCTCCCCGCTTTCGGAAAATGCGACGATGAAGACCGCGCCACGCGATGCGAGTTCGCGATAGGTGTCCTCGATATTCTTCACCTGCTTTCGGAATGCGCGGCTATCGGGATTTTTCGCGACAAGCACCACCACGGGCTGCCCGCGCAAACTCCGCAGCGAGATTTTTCCAGTCGCTCCTGAAAACTGCACATCCGGGGCGAGACGCACCACGGGACTCGCGCCGCTGGCAGCGAAAACTGAGAGGGCTAAAATGGCGGCGATGAGTTTCATGGCGGATCAGATTTTCATGATCTCCGCTTCTTTCGAGGCGAATGTTTCGTCCACTTTCTTAATGTAATCATCCGTCAATTTCTGGACGTCCTTCTCCAGATTTTTCAAGTCGTCCTCGGTGATTGCGCCGCTTTTCTCCGTCTTCTTTAGCTCATCCATCGCCTCGCGTCGGCTGGAGCGGATGCGCACGCGCATATCCTCGGCGACGCCTTTGCAAGTCTTCACAAGGTCTTTGCGGCGCTCCTCGCTCAACGCCGGAATCGGCAGGCGAATCACCTTGCCCGCGACGACGGGATTGATGCCGATTTTGCTTTCGCGAATCGCCTTTTCAATCGCCTGCACCGTGCTCGGGTCAAAGGCATCCACCACCAGCATTCGCGGCTCCGGCGAGCTGATGGAGGCGCACTGTTTCAGCTTCATCATCGAGCCGTAGCACTCCACATCTATATTCTCCACGAGGGCAGGGGATGCTTTGCCCGTGCGGATCGCAGCGAACTCGTGCTTCAGATATTCCACGGCTTTTTCCATGCCTTCCTCGGCATTCATCAAGACTTCATCAGGTTCCATAAAATTGCGTTTGGGTAAAAATTATTCCGGCACCACATGCGTGCCCACATTCTTGCCGAGCACCACGTCGCGCAGTGCGCCGGGCGCGAAAAGATCGAACACAATAATAGGCAGCCTGTTTTCCTGGCAGAGCGAAAACGCCGTCGCATCCATCACACCGTATCGTTTCGCGAGTGCTTCGCCGTGGGTGATGGTTTCCAGCTTCACCGCGTTGGGGTCCTTCTTCGGATCGGCGGTGTAAATCCCATCCACCTTCGTCGCCTTCAGCACGACTTCCGCGCCGATTTCATTTGCCCGAAGTGCCGCGCCCGTGTCGGTGGAAAAGAACGGATTGCCCGTGCCAGCCACAAAAATTACCACGCGCCCTTGCTCCAAATGGCGCACCGCTTTCCTGCGGATAAAAGGCTCCGCGATCATGTCCATGCGGATCGCCGTCTGCACGCGCGTCGGGATTCCCAGTTCTTCCAGCGTGGATTGAATCGCCAGTCCATTGATGACCGTCGCCAGCATTCCCATGTAATCCGCCGTCGTTCGCTCCATCCCGCGATGACTCGCCGAAAGCCCACGCCAGATATTCCCGCCGCCGATCACGATCCCGATTTGGACGCCCAATTCATACACCGCATGAATATCCTGAGCGAGTCGGTGGACGATCTCCGGTGAAATAGTTTCCTGCGAACTTGCAGAGCGGAGGGCTTCGCCACTCAGCTTCAGCAGAATGCGTGTGTATTTTGCTTTGGCGGTCTTGGTCGGCATCGGGCGGAAGAAAAGCGGAAGCTCCGTGCTATGGGAAGCGAGATCTACATTCATCATTCTCTTCCGAACATGCTCCGCCCGCCCGCACAGCAGTATGTGCATTTGACAATCGGAATCTCATCCCCTTTTCTCCGCAGCGATGAAAAACCTGATCAAACTTGTAGCGCTCACGGCGACTTTCGCCCTCAGCGCGTGTGTAGGCACCGGCAGTATGGGGCGTTATTCTGTTAAGGCTCTGGCACCCAATAATCCCAACAACGTAAGCGTGAAAGTTTCCACTTCCACGCAGCATGTTTATGTCATGGAAGGCGACCGCCTTTTGATGGCTGTGCAAGGAACCGTCGGTATCGGCGGCTCAACGGGTGCAGGAAATTATCGCATCATGGAGAAGATTAAAAACAAGCGTCGCATCAGTCAGCCAGGCGCTGGTTATCCGATGGCTTATTGGTGCGCTTGGAAGTCGGCTTACGGCTTCCACGAAGGGTTTGTGCATCCTTCACCGCGTTCGCACGGCTGCGTTCGTATGCACCGCGAAGCAGCGGCTCGTTTCTTCGCACTCGTGAAACTTGGCACGCCTGTGAACATCGCCCGCACACAGCCGGAAGACGGCAAATACGGACACCTCGTCCGCAAGCTTGATCAATCGCGCGACCCCGATCCAGCGATGAGCGATTTGATGTCGCCAAAGTGGTTCCGCGATCCTGCTGGTCCGCTTCTCGTGAAGCAGTAGCAAGCCGACTCACATTGATTTTCAAAAAGCACCCGCAGCGAAAGTTGCGGGTGCTTTTTTGTTGGTTCCTACACTCGTGCGCATCGTCATTCCACGCCCGAACGCCGCGATTGGAGCGGCAAAGTAGTGGCATTGGCGCCCCGCCAATGAAGAGTGGCCCGGCGGCCTCCGCCGGATGCCGTGACTTGGGTGCAGACGAACCATTTGGTTTGCACTGATTCGGGCACTCATCTGCTTTGCACGCCGTTCATTGGCGGGGCGCCAATGCCACTACGCTGCGCCGCTCTACGGATTAACAGCAGCGTTCAGTTTATCTCAATTCACGTAAGCCGCTTCGTTTGAAAACAGCAGCGCTTGCGCGAGGGTTTGCCACGCATTCAGGGGGCTGCGGGCGACCATGAGGCCGTCGTTTTTGATTGGGGCGCGTGCGTTGTCGCGGTTGCGGTTTCGGAAGCGGGCTTTGTAATTAAAATTATTCGCCTCGGAGTCCTGCGCTTCGATTTTCACGAAGTTCATTCCCATGTTGATTTCCGCAGCCGTGGGATTGCGCTGGAGGATGATGCGGTAGAGGGCCGCGACTTTCGAGGCGTCGCCAGCGGCCATCGCGAATTCCGGGCGGTCGCAGACGCGGCGGACGATGTCCACGGTCATCGGGCTGTTCATCAGGAAAAGCGCCTGCTGTGGGACAAGGCTTTGGTTGCGGCGGGAGTTCGACATTTCGGGGTTTGCGAAATCGAAGTGCGCGAGCAGTTCGGGGAGGTTGCCGCGATCCACGTAGCCATAGACGGAGCGGCGGAAACTGTATGGTTCGTCGGTGAGGTTGATGGGTTTTCCGCCGATGGTGCGGTCCATTTTCCCCGTCATGGAGATGAGCGAATCGCGCATTCCCTCGAAGTCGAGCTTGCGGATGTTGGCCCGCCAAAACAGGAGGTTGCGTGGGTCAATGTCCTCGTATTCCTTCCGCGTGTGGCTGCTGGACATGTAGGCGTGCGAGTTGCAAATGAGGCGGTGGAGCTTCTTCATGCTCCAGCCGTTTTCGACGAAGGTGGCGCTGAGGTAATCGAGCAGTTCCTGATGCACGGGCTTCTCGCTCATGTTGCCGAGATCGTCGGGCGTCGGGACGAAGGCTTCGCCGAAATGGTGCATCCAAATGCGATTCACGGCGACTCGTGCGGTGAGCGGGTTGTCTTTGTTCGCAATGTGCATCGCGAGTTCGTAGCGACCGCTGCCGATTTTGAACGGCGCTGCGCCGCCGGGCGAAAGGAAATCGAGGAAGCGGCGCGGCACTGTTTCGCCTTTGTTATTCGCCTGCCCACGAATGAAGACCGGCGAATTTACGGGCCGCGATTTGTCCGCCACGATCATCGCGTGCGCTGGTGCGCCGGGATGCGTGAGCTGCAATTCATTGTAGCGATTCAGTCCGCGTTCTACTCCGCCTTGGAGACGGTTTGGGAGCCGCTCGGCCAGCGCGCGGAAGTCATTCATGGCAAGACCGCCGCCCGGTTTGATCTCCATCGGCACCTGCAAAATCTCGCTCTGCGCTTCGCTGACGCCTTTCACCATGAGCGACGAACTGTTTGCGACTTCATCCAGCCAGTCGAGCGACACGCGGGCGACTGCGGCGAAAACCTTCGTGTCATAGAGCTGCCAGACGTCCTTCATGTTTGCAGGCTTCGCGCCCTTGAAAGCGGCGGCGACAATCGCATTCACGCGGCGCTTGTCCTTGCCCAGTTTTCCGGTCGTGGTGATTTGCGCGATGATTTCCTGCGCCTTGTCCTGCCACTCGCCCGGCGAGAGATCGGCGAGTCGCGCCATCGGTCCGAAAACCGGATCATCCCGCCGCCCCACGCGACGCTCGATCAGCCGCGCCGTCTCATCGTCGAGTTTGCGCGAGCGCAAAAACTCCGCAAACGGCGAGAGCGGACGCTGGGGCCGCGCTGCTGGATTGCTCGCAGACTCCACGAGCGGCTCCGGCGCGACGCGGGATAAAGTGAGCGCTTCCAAATAAAGCGGCGACTTCAGCCGGAAGCCTTCATTCAAGCGCCCGATAAGGCCGTAGTAATCCGAGCGCACCTGCTTTTCCACCTCGTCGCGTTTGGCGATAAAATCATCCAGCTTTTTTTGCGGAGGCAGCTTGCCGATTTGCGGGCGCACGCCCGGCTCCGAGATGCTGGAGAGGATGCCGTGCAGCGCGTAGTAGTCTTTCTGCGTGATCGGGTCGAACATGTGGTCGTGGCACCGCGCACACGAAACGGTCTGCGCCAGAAACGCCTTGGAAATCGTATCAATGCGCTCGTTGATCAGATCGTTCTGATTTCCAAATCGCTCGCCCACGGTGAGGAATCCGAGTGCCGCGAGATTCTCCGCATCGCTGCCCGTCTGCTCTTTGGGCAGATAGTCCGACGCGAGTTGGTGAATGATGAAATGATCATACGGCATGTCCTGGTTCATCGCATTGATGACCCAGTCGCGGTAAGTCCACGCATGTGGGAAACGATACTCCGTGTCGCGGTTCGTATTCGAGCCAGCGGTGTCGCTGTATCGCGCCGTATCCAGCCAGTAACGGCCCCAGCGCTCGCCGTAGTGCGGCGAGGCCAGCAGCTTCTCCACGATTTTTGCGAAGGCATCCGGCGCATTATCGAGCACAAAAGCATCCGTCTCCGCAGGCGTCGGCGGGAAGCCCACGAGATCGTAATACACGCGGCGCAGCAGCGTTTCTTTCGGAGCATCGGGCGATGGCAGCATCCCGGCTTCCTGCACTTTTTTCAAAATGAACGCATCCACTGGCGTCTTGATCCACTGTGGGTTTTTCATACCCGTCGGCACCGCTGGTTTTTTCACCGGCTGGTAAGCCCAGTGATGCCGCGCTTTGTCCGTGAGGCCGCTCAACTTCGACTTCACGGAACCCGATCCTTTCGGCCACGGCGCACCCATTTTCACCCAATCGCTCAGAATCGCCACCTGCCCTTCCGTGAGCTTGTCCTTCGGCGGCATTTGCAAATCCGCATCCTTGTAGCTCACCGCTTTGATGAGCAGCGATTTCTCCAAGTCGCCGGGCACCAGCGCAGGGCCGGTTTCGCCGCCGCGCAGCAACGCATCGCGCGTGTCGAGCGTGAGGCCGCCCTTGTCCTTGCCGCCTTCCGCGCTGTGGCAGCGGAAGCAGTTCTCCGCAAAAAGCGGCAGCACTTTGTCGTTAAAAAACTGAGTTTGTTCCGGGGTGATTTCCGCTTCCTGTGCAAATGCTGGAATCGAAATCACGCACGATAAAATGAACGGACGGTAGTTCATGGCAGGTAATAAAGTAATACCGGGATAATCTTCATGCACTAGGAGCATTTTCCGGTCTTTTTCCTCCCGCTTTTAATCACACGCGCAGATGAAGACTGCTGGGGCACGTACGGTGCTTTCTGAAAGCGGTATGCCGCCGAGCATTCCCAACATTCTCCAGAAGCTGCGCAAAATGTGCGCTGCGTTCTCGCTTGTGGAGGTCGCGGTGGCGGCGGCGTTTTTCATGGTCTGCGCTGCGGGCGTCTTCGCGATGCTCACGAAGATGCAGCAAAACGCGATTGTGAATCGCGCATTGACCAATGCGGATAATCTCCTGCGAGCCGCGACCGAGCAGGCGTTGTGCAGAGGCTGGGATAATGAGGCGACGCCGCTCGAAATTCTCGCGCCCACGATTCCGGGCGATTCGCTTCCTTACGATTCCGGCATCAATGTGGGCGATGGGACTTGGAAGCAATGGGATGCTTATCGCGCCGCCGACGCTGCCGCCGGAGTCGATCCCACAATCCCTGTTTATGAGGATTTGACGGACTCCTCGAAAAACATCCCGGCCCGCATTTTCCGAAAAGTGCAGCGCGTCACCGGTCAGGCGCGGCTGCTGTGGGTCACATTTCGGATCGAATACACGCTGCGTGGCAGACTGGTGAACCATGATGCGTGGGTAACAAGGGCTGCGGATTGATGAAACATCGGCGCAAAATTCCGAGAGCAGGCATCGTGATTGCCGAGCA
>JANMLS010000211.1:0-13064 GCA_031372675.1 Verrucomicrobiaceae bacterium | reverse complement strand
CGAGAGCGTAAGCGGCAATTGCGAGAGCGTAAGCGGCAATTGCGAGAGCGTAAGCGGCAATTGCGAGAGCGTAAGCGGCGATTGCGGGAGTGTAAGTGCGCGTTACAAAAGCGTCAGCGCGAGTTTGGGGAAGGGAAATGACGTATCCGAGACTGTGGCTCTGTCGCAGCATGAGCTTTTCGCGTATTTCGCGGTTAAATCGCCCGTTTTCCTAAACCGCCGCGCGCCCGACGCCGTAGTAGATGAAGCCGAGGTCTTTCATCGTCTGCGGGTCGAAAAGATTGCGCCCGTCGAACACGAGCGGTGTGTGCATTTTGCTGCGGACTTCGGCGAGGTTCTGGTTTGCGAAATCCTCCCATTCCGTGCCGAGCACGAGGGCCTCCGCGCCTTCCACGGCTTCGAGCGGGGTTGCGGCGAGCTTCACGCTTTCGGGGATGAGCTTCCATTCGCGGGCTTTATCCATGCCTTTCGGATCATAGACCGTCACGCTTGCGCCCTCGGCGACGAGGCGGTTCACCAAATCAATCGGCACGGAGCTGCGCACGTCGTCGGTATCCGGTTTGAAGGTGAGTCCCCACACCGCGATTTTCTTGTCCTTTAGCACCCAAAGGCCGTCGCGCATTTTGCGGAGGAAGCGCTCTAGCTGGCTTTCGTTGATGCGCTCGACTTCTTTGAGCAGATTAAACGGCACGCCGATTTCCTCCGCGATGGCGATGAACGCTTTCACGTCCTTCGGGAAACAGGAGCCGCCGTAGCCGAGGCCGGAGTTGAGAAATTGCCGCCCGATGCGCCGGTCCATGCCGATGCCGTCGGCGACCATCTCCACGTCTGCACCGCTCGCTTCGCAAATCG
Organism: Verrucomicrobiaceae bacterium; assembly: GCA_031372675.1. GTDB lineage: Bacteria > Verrucomicrobiota > Verrucomicrobiia > Chthoniobacterales > Chthoniobacteraceae > SXWH01. The sequence goes on along the minus strand of JANMLS010000211.1, from coordinate 12,212 downwards.
CGCTCACGGCGTTGATGTAGCTGATTTTTAGCGCAAGGAATGAGTTTGCCGCGTGCTTGATGAGTTCTGCGGAGTTGATGTCGGTGACGAGAATCGGTGCCATAAACGGCTCGTAGATTCGCTTCATCCAATCCGTCGCCCGCTCGCTGCTGGAGCCGATCACGATGCGGTCGGGCTTCATCAAATCCGGCACCGCGCAACCTTCGCGGAGGAACTCGGGATTGGAGACCACGTCGAACGACGCCTCTTTATTATACCGCTGAATCGTCCCCGCCACGCGCTCGCCGGTTTTCACGGGGACCGTAGATTTATCCACGACCACACGGTATTCGCCCGGCTTCAGCGCCGTCGCGATTTCACGCGCCACGCGCTCGATATACGTCATGTCCACGGAGCCGTCCGGCTGCGGCGGAGTGGGCACGGCGATGAAGATCACCTGCGAATTATCCACGCCGTCCTGGATGCTGTTTGAGAAACTGAGGCGCTTGGCTGCGACGTTGCGCTTCACGAGGTCTTCCAGCCCCGGCTCGTAAATCGGGATTTTCCCCGCCTTGAGCATGTCCACTTTGCGCTGATCATTATCCACGCAGATGACGGAGTGCCCCACTTCCGCAAAGCAAGCGCCCGTGACGAGGCCCACGTAGCCGGAGCCGATGATGCAAAGTTCCATAGATTGTTTCATTCCGGTTCGATTTACTGCGGAAGCGCTGGCATCGCAAGAGTGCCGTTTGGTTGCTGCGGCTCGTGTGACGAAGGAATTGGCCAATCGGCTATTTGCGATTGGCCAATTTCAAATAGCCGATAGCCGATTCGTCATTTCACTTCCTGCTTCGCCTTTGCGGAATCGGAAAAAGCCTGCCCGCCTTCGAGCCAGCGGTGCATCGGCTCGCTGCTGCTGAGGGTTTCGTGGAGGGCGCTGCTGAGATCGTAGGTCGTGCGGTCCATCCCGGATTCGATGAATGCAAACGTCGAGCCATCGGCGGCAGCGGTCATGGAGGCTTTGAGGTCGGGGTCGTGTCCGCCGCGTGCGGTGAGGTCGTCGGGGTTTTCGTAGGCCCGCTGGCAGATGCTCACGTCCGTAGAGTGCCCGATGCGGCAGACGCCGGGACGCGCTGGATGGACGCTGCACTTTGAATCGCGCAACATCGGGCACGCGCGGACGGTGCGGAGATGCTGCGCAAGCGAGAGTCCCTCGACTGCCTCGGCGTGGGCCTTTGTCCGCTCGACAAGTGCGGCGCATTCCTCCGGGGAAAAGTGCTCGGTGATCCACGTAGCGAGCGCGAAGATTTCGTGCGCACGTGCGTCAATTTTCGCGAGGTGGCAGCAGGCAGCGCAGCCAGCTTTGCAATCCACTTTCACCTCAAGTCCCTCGAAAAGCTGCGCCTCCAAATGGTCGAGCCGCTCGTGTGCGCGGAAAGTGGCCCAATGAATATCGGCGACGTGCTGCACCTGCGCGAGGTCGTCCGCCGCTGCGTCGCGAAAGGTGGTCGCGAGATGGAGCAGGTCTTCGCGCGTCATGGAGTCGTCGGTGCGCGTTAGTTGGTCTTCAGCACTTCGATGAACGCCTCCTGCGGGATGTTCACTTGGCCGATGGCCTTCATGCGCTTCTTACCTTCCTTCTGCTTTTCGAGCAGCTTGCGCTTGCGGGAAATATCGCCGCCGTAGCATTTCGCCGTCACGTTTTTGCGCAGCGCACTCACGCTTTCGCGGGCGATGATCTTTCCGCCGATGGCGGCTTGGATCGCGACTTGGAACATTTGTGTGGGGATGACTTCCTTGAGCTTCGCTGCCAGCGCACGACCGCGACTCTCGGCCTTGTCGCGATGCACGATGCACGAAAATGCGTCCACGATTTCGCCGTTCACGAGCATGTCGAGCTTCACGAGTTTGTCCGCGCGATAGCCTGCGTGCTCGTAATCCATCGAGCCGTAGCCGCGCGTGATGGATTTCATTTTATCCACGAAATCCACGAGGATTTCGTTCAGCGGGAGATCGGCGGTGAGCATGACGCGCTTCGGGTCAAGCGTCTCCGTGTGGTCCACGATGCCGCGTTTTTCCATGATGAGCTGGAGCATCGGCGAGATGAATTCGTTCGGAATCATGACGAAGCAACGCACGAGCGGCTCGCGGATTTCCTCGATCACGGAAGGGTCCGGCAGCACTTCGGGGTTGTCCACTTTGAGCAATTCGCCGTTCGTTTTCAGCACTTCGTAAATGACGGACGGATACGTGGCGATGATGTCCATATCGAACTCGCGGCGCAGACGCTCAATGACGATCTCCATGTGCAGCAGCCCAAGGAAGCCGCAGCGAAAGCCGAAGCCGAGCGCGACGGAGGTTTCCGCCATAAATTGAAATGCGGCGTCGTTGAGCTGGAGCTTGCCCATCGAGGCTTTGAGATGCTCGAAGTCGGCAGCGTTGATCGGGTAAATGCCGCTGAAGACCATCGGCTGCAATTCCTTGAAGCCGTCGAGCGGGACCGTCGCCGGTTGCCGTGTGCTGGTGAGCGTGTCGCCCACTTTCACCTCGGTCACGGTCTTCATATTCGCAATCACGTAGCCGACATCGCCGGGTCCGAGTTCATCCTGCGCGACAAACTTCGGCTGCTGCGGGCGGAAAATGCCGACTTCTTTTACCTCGTAGGAATTGTTCGTGGCCATGAGGCGCACCATGTCGCCGGCCTTGATCGCACCGTCCACCACGCGCACGTAGATGACCACGCCGCGATAGGTGTCGAAGGTCGAATCAAACACCAGCGCCCGCAGCCGTGCGGTGCGATTATCCGGCGGCGCCGGGATACGGGCGATGACGGCTTCGAGAATATCCTCAATGCCGATGCCCTGCTTCGCGCTGGCGAGCACCGCTTCATCCGCAGAGATTGCGAGGATTTCCTCAAGCTGCCGCGAGGCCGAGGCGATGTCGGCATTCGGGAGATCGATCTTGTTGATGACGGGGATGAGCTTGAGCTTCTGCTTCTCCGCGAGATGCACATTTGCCACCGTCTGCGCCTCCACGCCCTGCGCCGCATCCACGATGAGCAGCGCGCCTTCGCAGGCTGCGAGCGAGCGCGAGACTTCGTAGGCGAAGTCCACATGCCCCGGCGTATCCATGAGGTTCAGCTTGTAGGTAATGCCGTCTTTCGCCTTGTACATCATACGCACGGGATGCGCCTTGATGGTGATGCCGCGCTCGCGTTCGAGGTCCATCGCATCGAGGAGCTGGTCCTGCGACTCGCGCTTCTGGATCGTGCCGGTGAATTCGAGGAGACGGTCGGAGAGCGTAGTCTTCCCGTGGTCAATGTGAGCGATGATGCAAAAGTTGCGCGTGTTTTCGGACATGGATTTTTTCCCTGAAAAAGGGCGCGGAACCTACCCACGGCCCGTGGGGAGGGCAAGCGGCATCTAGGGAAGTTATGCTCCTTCTTGACTCACTTACTGCCCCGCGCCACCAAAGGAAATGACACTTGCAGAACAGATTCACGATTTTGGCCGCCGCGCCCGTGCCGCCGCACGCATCATGCGCCAGCTTTCTGCCGCGCAGAAAAATGCCGGACTTCTCGCGATGGCCGATGAACTCGTCGCTGCTGAAACCGAAATCCTCGCCTCCAACACCCGCGACGTGGAAAAAGCCCGCGCCAACGGCCTCAGCGCCGCAATGATTGATCGCCTCATGCTCGACCCAAAGCGCCTCGCTGCGATGGCCGATGGAGTGCGCCAAGTCGCCGAACTCCCCGATCCCGTCGGCGAAATCATCCGCGACTGGACGCGCCCAAACGGTCTTCGCATCCAGAAAAAGCGCGTGCCTATCGGCGTCATCGGCATCATCTACGAATCACGCCCCAACGTCACCGCCGACGCCGCCGTTCTCTGCGCAAAAACCGGCAACGCCACCATCCTGCGTGGCGGCAGCGAGAGCATTGAAAGCAACGTCGCCATCGCAGCGGCACTCTCGCGCGGCGGCGCAAAAGCGGGACTTCCCGCCGATGCGATCCTGCTCATTCCCGTCACCGACCGCGAAGCCGTGCGCGTGATGTGTGAGATGGATCAGTTCCTCGACTGCATCGTGCCCCGTGGCGGAAAAGGACTCATCGAAACCGTCGTCCGCCACGCGCGGATGCCCGTCATCAAACACTACGACGGCATCTGCATCACCTACGTCGCCCCCAGCGCAGACCTCGCCATGGCCCGCGAAATCCTCATCAACGCCAAATGCCAGCGCCCCAGCGCGTGCAACGCCGTCGAGACCGTCCTCATCCACTCCGCAATCGCAGAAAAATTCGCCGCCACCGTCCTCCCCGCGCTGCTGGAAAAAGGCGTACAACTCCGCTGCGACGAACGCGCTTTCTCTCAACTCTCAACTGCCAACTCTCAACTCGTCGTGCGTGCGAGCGCTGCCGACTTCCGCACCGAATTTCTCGACACTATCCTCGCCGTAAAAATCGTTGATTCCCTCAGCGAAGCCATCGAGCACACCGAGACTCACGGCTCGCACCACAGCGACTGCATCATCACCGAGGACGCCAGCGAGGCGGAGCAATACCTCTCCGAAGTGGACAGCGCCACCGTCTATTGGAACGCCAGCTCGCGCTTTACCGACGGCGGCGAATTTGGTTTCGGCGCAGAGATCGGAATCTCCACCGACAAGCTCCACGCTCGCGGCCCGATGGGTCTCGAAGAACTCACGACCTACAAATACGTCCTGCGCGGCACTGGCCAGGTACGCGCCTAACGCGCCGCTTTCGCAGCGCAGAGCAGTTTGATTTTTGCACGTCCGGTTAATTCGCCCGGACGCATCCCGCGCGTAAATTTCACAAATTATTTCGCGTCTCCATTTTCCACTGAGGTCCGTTTCACACTGCGTCAACCAACACGGTTGGCGCACAAAAAAACGAAACCAAAAACAACATGAAACAAATACTCAACCTCACCATTGCGGCGCTCATCGGCGGCGCGCTCGTCAACTCGACCATCGCGGAAAAACCCGCAGCCGCGAAAGCGGAGACAGTCGTCAGCATCGCGGCAGGCAACAAAGACTTCTCAACGCTGGTCGCAGCGGTGAAAGCCGCAGACCTCGTCGATACGCTGAACGGCACCGGCCCATTCACAGTCTTCGCCCCGACCAATGACGCATTCGCGAAGCTCCCGAAGGGCACAGTGGAAGACCTCCTGAAGCCCGAGAACAAGGCGAAGCTCGCCGCGATTCTCACCTACCATGTCGTCGCTGGCAAAGTGCTCGCAGCCGACGTGAAGACCGGAAAAGTAAAGACGGTCCAGGGTGGCGAACTCGACGTGAAGGTCGCAGACGGCGGAGTGACCGTTGATGGCGCAAAAGTCATCAAGACCGACATCATCGGAACAAACGGTGTCATCCACGTCATCGACAGCGTGGTCCTACCGAAGTAACCGACACGTTTAATCTCTGTGCGGAAAGCAGCCCGGGGCCAAAAGCTCCGGGTTTTGCTTTTCTATATCTTTCGGCAGATGCCTTACGGCTAATGCGGAGCAGCGCCGCTACTTTCGCCGGTGGCGCTGATTTCCTTCGGCGGGCGGAATGCCAAAGCGAGGAAGACCGCCGCGACGAGCGACAAGCCAACGGGGACGAGGAAGAGCTTTTGGTAATCAATCATTTCCTTCGACACGCCCGCGACGGTGACTGTGGTTTTCCAGTTCTGCATCAGCGGCACGAACAGCCATTTGGCAGCGAGATCGCCGAGACCGAGGATGAGAAGATTAAACAGACCCTGTGCAGAAGAGCGCACGTCTTTTGGGAATGCGGCGTCGATGAAAATGTACACCGTCGCGAAGAAAAATGCGTAGCAAATGCCGTGGAGCACCTGCACCACGATGATGACCTCCGTGCTTTGCGGGAAAAACGCGAAGACCGCGTAGCGTGCAGCATGTCCGAGGATGCCGAGCACCATCGTCGTGCGCCAGCCGAGCTTCGCCAGCACGCCGCCAAGGATTGCCATCGTGAGAATCTCGGCGACCTGTCCGATTCCCATCACGAACATGATATTTTCGCTCTTGATGCCCACATCGGCGAGGAAGCTGAACGCGGTGACGAAATAGCCGTTGTGAATCGTAGCATCAATAAACGTGACGATGAACAGCACGAGAATGAACGGCACTTTGAGCAAGCTGCCCGCCTTGCGCCACGCGAGAGAATCCTCCCCCGCAACGGCGGGCTTTGGCGGCGTGTGCGGCAGCGTGAGGCAGAATGCTGCGAGCAACAGCGATGCGATGCCTGCCGTGATAAATGCGAAACTTTCCGCGCCGACCAGCGCCGTCGCAGCAGCGGTGACTGCTGTTTTTGCAGCGGCGATAGCCTCACCCGCGCCGCCTGCTTTCGTGAGGTCTTCGAGCGCTTTCGTAGCAGCGCCGAGCGCGTCGCTCTTTGGCTTCAGCATGAAATAAAACGGCACCGATGCGAGAACCCAGCCGATGGTGCCGCCCATGCGAATCGGGCCAAATTCCTTTGCGGGATTCTTGAGATTGGCAAACGCGATGGAGTTCGTGACCGAAATCGTCGGCACATAAAACAGCGAGTGAACCAGCATCAGCACAAAGAACGTGTTGAAGTCCTTCACAAAAAAGAGGCTGATCATCGAAAGCCCGCCAATCAGATGACTAAACGCCAGAAACTTCTCCGAGGCGAAAGTGCGGTCGGCAAATTGGTTGGAGAAAAAGATGCCGACGATGGATGCGATGGCGAAGCAACTCCCGATGAGAGCCTGCTGTGTGGCGTCAAAATTGAGGCCCTCTTTTGCCCCCATCAAATGAAACAGCGGCGGCAGCCACGCTCCCCAAATGAAAAATTCGAGGACCATCATGATGAAAAGTTTGAGGCGGATACCGGAGTTCATAGGACAGATGTTTTTAGAAAGAAGTCGAAGTGACGCGGGCGATGTAGGCGACTGCGGCGCGGCGGGCAAGTGCGCGTTCCGCCGTGGCACGGGCGCCCCGCCCGTGATTGTGTCCCGGACGCCCCGTCCGGTACTGCAAAAAGCCGAAGGCGCAATTCTGATTCGTGCGGCTGCGCCATTGATTTTTTGTACCGGACGAGGGCGGGGTGCCCCTGCCACGGCTAGATGCCACGCGGCAGCCCGTCCGTCATCACCCACAATCATGCACGATAATCCTCACGCAGCCGAATGCCGTGGACGGTTCGTAGTGTTTGTGAAAGTTTCCAAAGTCACAAAATGCGCGTCGAAAAACTCATCCCGGCTGAACTCATGCCTATCCACAAAGCAGTCGTGGATGGACGCCGGATTTCCGATGCCGAATGCCTCGCGCTCTATCAATGCCGCGATTTGAATGCAGTCGGCTTCCTCGCAAACATCGTCCGCGAGCGGAAGAACGGCAACGCGGGGACGTATATCCAAAATCTCTACGTCAACTACTCGAACCACTGCATCCTCCGCTGCCAGTTCTGCGCATTCGGCGCACGGAAAAATGAGGACCACGCATTCGAGCTTTCGATTGATGAAATCCTCCGCCGCGTCCAGCTCGGCCTGGATGCTGGAATCACCGAAGTTCACATGGTCGGCGGCCTGCATCCCACGCTGAAACCGGAGTGGTATCTCGAATTGATCACGCGGATGCGTGCGCTGAGTCCGGCGCTTTTCATCAAGGCATTCACCGCAGTGGAAATCCGCCATCTCTCCGAACGGATTTTCAAAAAGAGCATCGGCGAGACGCTCGCAGCCTTGAAGGACGCAGGCTTGCAGGCTTTGACGGGCGGAGGTGCGGAGATTTTCGACGCCGGTGTGCGGGACCGCATTTGTCGCGGAAAAGAAACCGCCGAGGAATGGGCGGATGTCCACCGCACATGGCACAAAATGGGGATGCGCAGCACGGCGACGATGCTTTTTGGCCACGTCGAGACGCTGGAGCAGCGCGTGGATCATCTGCGGCAGTTGCGGGAGTTGCAGGACGAAACGCACGGCTTCACCGGCTTCATCCCTTTCGCATTCGAGAGCGAAACCGCGCGCCCGGAACTTCGCCACATCGCGCGGGCGACCGCATTTGATGAACTCCGCAACCTCGCCGTCTCGCGCATCTACCTCGATAATTTCGACCACATCACGGCCTACTGGATCAGCCTCGGACTGCCGATGGCTTCCGTCGCGCTCAACTACGGCGTGGACGATCTGCACGGCACGATTTTCGACGAAAAAATCTTCCACATGGCCGGCGCATCCACGCCCGTCGGCCAGTCGGTCGCCGCGCTAAAAAAGGCAATCCGCGAAGCGGGCCGCGAGCCACTTCAGCGCGATACGTGGTATCGGAAAATGGAACCTGCGGCGGCATGAAATACCCGCAGCTCCGCACGCTGCGCATCGGCTGCGTGAAGTATCTGAACTCAGCACCGCTGATTTACGATTACGATGGTCCGGTCGTCTTCGAGCACCCGTCCACGCTTGCAAAGATGCTCCACGAAAACGCCCTCGATGTCGCGCTGGTGCCGGTTTTCGAGGCGCTGCGGCATCCCGGTTATCAGCTCGTGGACGGCGCATCCATCGCCTCGGACGGTGCGGTTTTCAGCGTATTTCTCGCGTATCGAGGCGAGCTTCGTTACGTAAAAAAAATCGCGCTCGATCCCGCCTCGCTTAGTTCCGCACATCTGCTCCGCGTGCTGCTCGCGGAGTATCACAACCTGCGACCTGAATATGGCGCGGATGGCGACGCACAGCTCCTCATCGGCAATCAAGCCATCGAGTTCCGCATGAACCCCGCAAACGCCGACTGGCGCATCCTCGACCTCGGCGCAGAGTGGAAACGCTGCACTGGACTACCTTTCGTTTTCGCGCTTTGGGCGATGCGTCCCGACGTGCCGCGTGAAGCTGCGGAGGAACTTCGGGATCTGAAGCAATGCGGCGTCCGGCAGATTCCGCAAATTGTGGAGGCGGATGATTTTTCCACGCTGGAAATACGCCGCCGCTATCTCACCGAGCACATTTGCTACGACGCCGGTGAAGCCGGGCGGACCGCAATCCATCAGTATGGCGAGTTGCTTGTCCGCCACGGCTTGATCCCCCATCCCGGCGACTTGCGTTTCGTGTAACTGCGCTTTTTCGCAATCTGAGCGGAATCAGTTGGCTTTGTGAATAATTCGGCATAATTAACGGCCTCGCAGCAACTGCACTTTCGCAAAATGGCTCTCGCTTAACAAAAGCGAATCCGCTGCCACCACAACAGATTGGGCAGTGAAGACCAAAATGTTGTGCCTTACTTCTTGTCGCCGTCTTCCTGATGTTCCGTTTTGCCAAGACGCTTACTCATCATGCCTTTGCTGGCCTCGTCTTTTGCAAAATGCTCCATCAACTCATTACGACTCCATCCCTTTTTGTTGGATGCAGCCAACAATCCAGTAGCCATGATGGTAATTTCCTCACGAGCGTCCCTGAGTAGGTCTTGTTGCCGATTCTTCTGGTTTATGGCACTGGCATCTGCAATGGCCTGTTTGTATTGCTGGCGTAGTTTTGGATCTGCAATTGCATCTGGATTCATTCCGGCAGCTGCGTTCGGTGTGCCGGGAGGGGGGAAGGTATTTATTGGAACCCGCTTAAACTCCCAAGCTTCATCAATGTTTTGCAATACCTTGGTAAGAAACGCATCTAAAGCTGCGAGTGCTTTGGCTTCGGTCGTATCCGCTTTCGGTTTACCATCTTTCAATGACTCAAGCAGTTTTTTTGCAATCTTGATTGAACCATTCAAATCCTTTCGAGTTGCCTCCGATGCCGAAAAATCCTGACTCTCAATCGCACGCATGAAGCGGGTCGAAATATCTGCCATATCTGGAGTAGTTTTGTTTCTCTCCGATGCGGTAAATGTATCGAGCAATTCCTGAATATTCGAAGTTTTTTCTGCCCATGCGATATCCAGTGAGAGGAAGTTTATACTAGCTGCAATTGATAGGGTTAATCGTAGAAAGGTAGTTTTCATATATTTTATGTCGGATTATGGAGTTCTCGTTGCAGAAACACCAAGTTTGGTTTCTGTGCTGTTCCCAGTGCTATCGTGTATCGTGTGAAGCTGGGTGATGTTCTGTAGAATTTTACCATCACCATTTTCTACCTCAACTACTCTCCACCTTACTTCAATGGCCCATTCATAATTACCTGCGTTCCTTTGTCTATTTCTTGTTCTTTTGTTGGACAGCGGTATGTGGCAATAGGGTCAACTTTACTAACTGTTCACCTGTAAGACCCGCCTTTTTCAACTTATCATTTGTAGTCTCGATTGAGTCGCTTTTATTGATTCCAGCCTCCGTAAATATATTCTGCTTTATTGATTCCATCTCCCTCCTTAAAGCACGCTGGAAATTGTGTTTATTGATTTTCTCTTCAAGGGCATTTCTTGCGTCAACAGCCTGCTGCCTCAACTTTGGATCAATTATTTGATTAGGGTCTGATCCGGAAGATAGAATCGAATCAGGTAAAGGTATGGAAGTAGGCGGCATGTAGTTCGGATCAAAATCATCTCTTAGCATACTGCGCAGAACTTCTATTGTTTTAACGTATAGAAGAACGCGCTCTCCTTGTGGTTTCAGCACTCTAGCTCGCGAATCTATTTCTTTTTTGTAGTTATCGAGAGATTTGCGTGAATTTTCGGTTTTCAGAATTTTCTCTGCTTCAACTAGTTTCAAGTCTCCCGTTGTAGCGAGATCATTTGCCGAAGCCACAAATACGCTTAGAATGATACTCGCTGCTGCGGATTTACATGCGTAATTAATAATTTTTAGTTTCATATAGCTAGTAAGTGGAAGTTGGATCGGCTGCTTGTGTAGTAACTGAAACCCCTCCTTTTGATATTGTTGTTGCTCCATTTGCCTCAACTGATTCCTGATGGGTTACAATTATAAATTCCTTCTCAGCCCCCGCATTAACCCTAAACAGCCAAGGTATCGGCCAAGTAAATGTACCAATTGCAAAGGGAGGGGGATAATTTCCAGTGCTAATAGTATCAAAGCCGCCGAAGAGATTGGGACGAGCAGCATCTCCGCTAATTATGTCTATCCAAGGCCCGTTTGCATGCACCTCTCCGTGTTTTCCTGGGAAATTTGCTATAAATCCCGTAGCTACGGCCAAACATGTGCCCTCTCTTATCTGCAAATTGATAAACGAAACATCATTTGGTGTAATGTATGCCAGTGCTTGAAAGCCGGCAGATGCAGTCCCATTCGTGTGGCGGATTCCAGTGCCCGGTCTGCGTTCCATAAAAGCACCAGTTGGCTCGACTACATTGAAATCCATCCACACAAGCTCGCCACTAATTACTGTCTGTATGGACGGCGTGCAGGCTCTTTCTCCGGCGGTTAGCATTGAGTTAATTCCCATAGCTGAGTTTAGCGCGGAGGTTCCGATATTGCCACCGAGTGCCCAAGTTGCGGCAGGAAGACCGGTTGGCTTAAATTGAAGATTTACTTCTTCACCGACGCCCAGCTTCGTTCTTTTCCGGTCTGCGGGCAGGGTTGCGACGCTTTCCGAAGTCAGCACGGCGGTAAAGAGTTCGGCGGTTTTGCCTTGGGCGAAGAAATTGTTGCTCTCGCCGTGTATGCCCGTGATTCCTTGTTGGTCCACGATTACCAATGCGGCGGCGGGTTCGATTTCGCTGGAGATGAATGAGAGGGTGTAGTCGTAGTCGGGGTTGGGGAGGTAGCGGTGGCGACTGCTCGTACCCACATGGACCAGTTCCACTGTGTATTTTGCGCCCTTGGGCAGATGGAAGGTGTCGGTCTGCGGCTCTCCGAAATGTCGGTTGGTGCGTTTGCGGATACCGCCTGCGTCGCCTTCGACTGGGGTGAGTCGCACTTGGTATTTCTCCGAGTTGCTTCTGCTGTGATCGCCAAAGGTGACATGTACGGGGATGGTGCCTTCTGCTGGTGGCTGGCTGTCGTTGGGGTCGTTCGGGTTGCTGCCTTGGTCGTTTTCGGTTTTGTCGTCCACGCCATCGTCGTCTGAATCGGAATCGTTCGGTTTGGAGCCGATGGCTTCTTCTTCGGCGTTGGTGAGTCCGTCGCCATCGGGATCGGCGTCGGGTTTATGATTGGGAGGGCCGGATTTGCGATTATTGAGTTTTGGGCCAAAGCCATTCGCGATCTCCCAAGCGTCGCTCATTCCGTCGTCGTCCGTGTCGTGCTGGCGGGGATTGGTGAGGTGGACGGTGAACTCGGTTTGCGTGCTGAGTTCATCCAAATCCGGATCATCTGCC
>JANMLS010000184.1:0-6338 GCA_031372675.1 Verrucomicrobiaceae bacterium | reverse complement strand
TTCCGAACTCGATGGTCTCCGCGCCACGGTGGATCGCGTTTCCTATATGCCGCAGCTCGAAGCTCCGGCGGACAAGCCGTTCCCGTTTGTCTATTTCATCACCATCCACAACGACTCCAGCGAAACGGTGACTATTCGCGGCAGAAAATGGGTCGTCACCGATCTGAGCGGCGAAACCATCGTAGTCGAAGGCGACGGCGTCGTGGGAAAAACGCCGACGCTGGAACCCGGCCAGAAGTTCTCTTACAACAGCCACCACGTCATCTCGACAGACAGCGTTGCCGAGGGCGCATACATCGGCATTACGGAAAGCGGGCAGCCTGTATTCGTGCGCATCCCACGCTTCGAGATGCACTCACCGGAAGCGGAGTAGATTAACGCGAATCTGCTGCGCGAGGATGCTTGTTTCCTGAATCCCCGCTTCCTAGTCCATCAAAAGCCCGCCATTGAGATCGAGGATCTCGCCGGTGATGAAACCGGACATCGACGATGCGAGGAAGCGCACGGCGTGGGCAAATTCCTCCGGCTCGCAGAAACGCCCGACGGGAATTTGCCGCAGCAATTCCTGCCGCTGTGCATCGTTGAGCTGCTCGGTAATCATCGGCGTCTTCACGTATGCGGGCGCGATGCCGTTGGCCGTGATGCCAAATCCCGCAAGCTCGCGGGCGAGGGAAAACGTCAGCGCCGTCATCGCACCTTTGGAAACAGAATACGCGGTGCCTGCAGTGAGTCCGCCGGTCTTTGCAGCGAGCGAACTGGTATTGATGATGCGGCCCCAGCGAGCTGCTTTCATCGCGGGCACGACGGCCTGCGACCAGAAGAACGCGCCGTCGAGATTCGCCCCCATCACGCGCCGCCACTCGGTGGCATCCGTGGCTTCGATTTTGTTGTTCGAGAGGATGCCCGCATTATTCACGAGAATCTCCACCGGCCCGAAACTCTGCGCGATCCGCGAGTGAGCAGCGGCGACAGCTTGCCCGTCGCTAATGTCGCAAACTGCGGCGCAAACGCGCTGGCCGTATTCGCTTTCGAGCGGCGCAAGTGAAGCGGCGTTCATATCAATAAGCGCGACGCGGCAACCTTCATCAATCAGCCCGCGCACGACTGCCCGCCCCATAATTCCGCCCGCTCCGGTGACGAGAGCGACTTTGTCTTTGAGTGTAGTAAAGTGCATCAGAACCGCACTGTGAGCCATTCCCCTTCCACCGGGGAAGGAAGAAAGCGCCTAGAGTAGCCCGGTCACGCCGTGACCGGATGCGCGGAAAATCAACATCCAGCCACGGCGTGACTGGACTACTTTGCTGGGCAGTCGGCGTTACTTCACTTTGAGCACGCCGCGCATGACGGTGGGGTGGCCGGGGAAGGTGCATACGAACTGGTAGTCGCCGGGCGCAGTGGGGGCGGTGAAGGTGATGACTTCTTCTTTGCCATTATCAAGCAGCTTGCTGGCCCAGATGATGTCGGGGCTTTCGGGGACGAAGCCTGTATCAAATCCTTTTGCGCCAAGGGCCGCAGCTTTGTTGCCGATGTCATCGGCTTTGCCGGGCTTCACGAGGACGATGTTGTGAGGCATGAAGTCGGTGTTGGCGAAGGTGAGCTTGATTTTTTTGCCAGCTGTAACGGTGAGCTCCTTCACGTCGTAGCTCATTTTTTCGGGGAGCGTGGCGATGCGGATTTCGGTCAGCTCCGGCGTGTCGGAGAGGATGCCGGATTTCTTTTTACTGCCAGCGTCGAGGTCTTCCATGGCGACGGCTTGGAGTCCGGCAGACGGCTCGGCGGAGAACCAGAGCTGCTGGACGACGAGGGCCGCATTGCGGGCATGAAGCTCCGGCGATTTGAGAAGTGCGCCGAGGAGCGCGGTGTCGCGGATGTTGTGCTGCTGGTGGAGCCAGAGGGCTTCGAGAAGGTGGTGAGCGTCTTCCTTCTTCGCGGGGTCGAATTGCTTCATCCACGTCTTAGCAGCGGCGATGACTTCTTTGCTGTCGCGCCCGCTGAGTTCTACGCGGGTACGGTGGCGGACGCCATCCACGGGGTGCTTGAGGTTTTCGAGAAGCGCGGGGATGGGCTGGCCGGCGATGGCGACGGGCTTTTGCAACGGACGGCCTTTGGCTGTCATGCGGTAGATGCGGCCATGTTTGTGATCGCGGTTCGGGTCACGGACGTTGTGCTGCATGTGACCGATGATGACGTTGTGCCAGTCGGAGATGTAAAGTGCGCCGTCTTCGCCGAAGACGATGTCGGAGGGGCGGAAGTTTTTGTCGCCGCTCATCATCAGGCCACGGGAGGTGTCTTTGGATTTCGTGCCGTCGGCTTTGGTGACATCCACGGAGAGTTCGTCGCCAGCAGGCTCGCCCCAAACGGTGCCGGTATCGGCGTTGCGGGCGAGGTCGTAGTGCTTGATGCCGAGGAAACCGATGACGTTGGCGAGGATGAAGTCGCCCTGCATTTCATCCGGGAAATGCTGGCTGGAGATGACTTCGCTGGCGCAGACGGGGCGAACTTCTTTTTTCAGAAGCTCAAACATTTTGAAGCCCATGCCGTGGGGCCGGACTTGGTAGGCGCGGCCTCCGGTGCCATCGGTGGCGTAGTGGTAGCCCCAGTAATCGAAGGCGATGCCGTGCGGATTGGGCGAGTTTTCAGCGTGGAAGGCGATGCTGGAGCGGCGTGGGTCGAAGCGATACATTGCGGAGGCTTTTGCATTGAGCGAAGGCCCCCAAGGGTGCTCGTAGTTGTGGACGAGGAAGACGCCGCTCTGCCAGTAAATCGCGCCGTCTGGTCCCATGATGAGGTTATTTGCGCCGTGGTGCGTGTCGGCGAAATCAACGCCTTGGAGGATAACTTGCCGGATGTCGGCCACGTCGTCGCCGTTGGTGTCTTTGAGAAAAAGAATATCGGGTGCGCAGGTGACGATGACTCCGCCGTTCCAGAACTCGAAGCCGAGCGGGTTTTGCACTTTGGCAAACTCGGTGACGCGGTCTGCGCGACCGTCTTTATTGTCGTCGTGGACGATGACGAGAGCGTCGTTCATCGGCTTGAGCGGCTCCCATTTTGGATAAGTAGGCCAGACTGCTGCCCAAAGGCGGCCCTTCGCGTCCACCTGCATTTGCACGGGGTTGACGAGCTGTGGGAATTTTTTTTCGTCGGCGAAAAGATTCACTTCAAAGCCCTTCGCGATGCCCATGTGGGAGATGGCTTCTTCGCCGCCGATGTATTTGAGGACGCCTTCTTTTTCAGCGCTGGAGCTTTTGCTTTTGCCGCCGACATTCGAGATTACGGGGATGGCTGGCGGCACATTGCTGTCGTCCACTTTCTTGTCCTTGCCAGCGGCGCGCGCCCAGATGCGCTCGTCGCGGCTGGCGGTCATCACGTCGAGCATGGTCTGCTCGTGCTGAAGGACGACGGCGTTTGTCTGCCCGTCCACAAAACTAAGCGTGGAGCGTCCGCCCCAAACGTCGTTGCCATCGCGGGAGCGGTAGCGGTTATTCCAGTGCGTATCTTTGTCCAGCACGGCTTCGCGGAGCGGCTCCAGCGAAGGCGATGCGGGCGCGGCTTTGCCGTGGAGCGCCTTTGCGATCACTTCGGCGAGCTGGCGATTTCCCTCATCAGTGAGGTGGACGCCATTGATCGTCAGCGGTGCGCGTGCGGCTTTGTAGAGAGCGAGAGTGGGTTGAAATAGGTCCACAAATGCGACGCCTGCTTCCTTCGCGGCGGCCTCGGTTGCTTTTGTGTAGGCTTCGAGCCGTTTGTTGTGCCCGCGGCCATCGGGGAGGTTCGGGCTTTTCAAATCCTCGTGCGCAATCGGGCTGAAAAGGACGATGCGCGGGAAGCTCTTGCCGTTCGCTTTTGTGGCGCGGGTGTTGCGCACGAAATCAACGAGCTTCTTGCGGTGGTCGTCCGCTTTGGCCACGCCATCGAACGATTCGTTGTAGCCGAAAAATGCGAAGACAACGTCCGCTTTCACATGCCGCAAATAGGCGGGCATCGTCGTGTGGCCGCTGCTGCGCGGGTAGGAATCCGGGCGGTCGCCGCTCGTGCTCATGTTGCGGAAGCGCACTTGCAACTGCGGCATCTGGCTTTGCAAAAGCGTCTCCATCCACCCGTCGTGCTGCATCCGATCCGGCAGTCCATTGCCGAGGATGGCGACGACTTCGTTTTTCTGAAAAGCAAAGGGCATCGGGTCGCGATAATCGGCGGGGACATCCTCCAGCACGTCGGCTGGCGGCTTTGGTTTCTCCGCCTTGGGCTTCTTCTTTTTTTCGTCCTCTTTTTTATCGGGAGCTTGCGCGGGAGCGGGCTGCGGCGGCTGTGCTGGCGGTGTTTGCGCACTCGCAAATTGCGATGTCGCCAGAAGAATTGCAGACGGGAGGAGGACGTTGAGGATGGATTTCATGGTGCTTGATAACAACGCAACGCCGCGTGTCTTGGAAAAAAGATCACAGCGAGAACTTTCACCGCCGCTGGATTTCATCTCAAAATGCAATTCGCCATGCGCATCGCCGTCATCTCCGATACTCACAACCACCTCCCCGCCGAAGTCTCCGCGCGCATCCGCGATGCCGATGAAATCTGGCATCTCGGCGATGTGTGCGACGGGCGAATCATCGCCACGCTCGGAAAACTCGCGCCACTTCGCCATGTGCGCGGCAACTGCGACCCGGAGCCGGACTGGCCGCTGGTGCTGGACTTCACGCTGCAAGGCATCCGCTTTCACCTCGAACACATCCCCACTTCGCACCCGCCGGAGTGCGATGTCTTCCTGCACGGTCACACGCACGTCCCGCGCGATGAAAGCATCGGCAGCGTGCGCTTTCTAAATCCCGGCTGCATCAGCCGCCCGAAGTCTGCGCCGCCGTCATTTGCGTGGCTGATTTTGGAAAACGGGACGCTGTCCTGGAAGGTGATGCCGCTGGGATAAATCAGCGCAACTCATCCGGCACGACTAAGCTCCAGCCGCTCGACTGCAACTCCGCAAGCAAGCACCGCAGCAACTTCGCGTGATGCGGGAGGCCTTGGTGGAGCAGGAGAATCGCGCCGGGTTTTAGTCCACGCAGGATTCTGTAAACGACGCGCTCAATGTTGGAATCCGTCCCATCAAAACCCCTCGCGCTCCACCCGACGTGCTGCATTCCCAGCGACCGAAGCACGCCCGCGTTGAACAAATTTCGGAAACCGACGGGAGCGCGGAACAGTCGCACTTTCACGCCGCAGGCTTTCTCGATTTCGGCATTCGCGCTTTCGATCTCCCGCATTTGAGCGCGTGGAAGAAAGCTCCAAAACCACGCAGTCGAGTGCGTCTGCGAGTGATTGCCGACGCCATGCCCGGCAGCGGCGATTCTTTTACAAAGCGCGGGATTCGCAGCGACGCGCGCGCCGATTAAAAAAAACACAGCGCGTGCGTTTGCGGCTTCAAGAATGGAAAGCAGTTCCTCCGTATCCGCCGTCGGGCCATCATCAATCGTGATGCACACTTCTTTTCCCTGCGGCAGAAACCGCCGAATCCCGCACCCAACGCCAAAGACAACCGGCAGAAAAATCGCCCCGACTAACACGACATGAACCGCAAACATCGCCGCCAATCCCGCCACAAAACCAAACCGCCACCCAGCGGCAATCGCGACAAAATGGAGCACAGCGAGGAAAGCCCAGGCGCTGCGGATGCTCATAATTGCGTTGCGATTTGCACACACCTGCCTTCGCCAGTGGAGCAGCGAGTGTCAATCCCGCCCGCAGACTATGCGGCATGAAAGCATGGCATCTATTCTGCTAAATTCCCCTCGACCAGATGAGCTTCACAAACATCATCGCGCCAGTGATTGGCTTCGCCGCCGCTGTTATTATTTTCCTGATGACGCTGAGATATTTCGTGAGCTACTCGAAAAAATCCCGCGAGCAGGGCGAGAATTAAGCGAGCCGGATGCTTCCCGCTTTGACGCCTCCCCTGCCCTGCGCTTAACGTCCCGAAAACATGCCACGCTACCTCTCGCTCGAAACCGAGCCATTTGGAAAATGGAAAGGCGTCCCGATTTACCTCACCACGATCATCGTCGCAGTGATGTCGGCTGCGCTGGTTTTCTGCGCATTTATACAGGCGGATGGCTCCTTCGACTTTATCCACGCGGCATTTGTAGTTCCGCGTGAAGGCTGGGAAAATGCGTGGACGATCTTTCTCTACCCGCTTGTGGATCGGTTCCAATTCTTCACGCCTTTTGCGATTTTTTGCTTCTACTGGTGGAGCGTTGGAATCGAAACCCACCTTGGCCGCCGGGTGCTCACAAAGCTGCTGATCCTGCTCATCATCACCCCCGCAATCGTCGTCACGCTGCTCGCCTACGGCCTGC
>JANMLS010000179.1:0-3455 GCA_031372675.1 Verrucomicrobiaceae bacterium | reverse complement strand
CTCTCAGCATCAGCTTGTTTATTGTTTGGTTGTGTAGTTGATGTCATAAATTATCAATGAGGTGTATTTTGTTTTTTAGGAAGTTAATCAAGCCAATTTGAATGATGTTCGATTAACGAATTTCAATACGCCTCACTACTTCACTTAGATTCACCGCGTGATCATAAAGTGCTTTTCCGATGATGCAGCCGTAGAGATTTGGCATCTCGTTTGCCTTGATGACGTGCTCCGCCGTCCCGATTCCGCCGCTCAAAATCACCTGTCCGCCGCGTGCTGTGACCACAGCGTTGACACGTTTAGTTTCCACAAAATTCGGCCCGGCGAGCATCCCATCCGTCGCGATGTCGGTGTAAATAATCGTGCCCGCTCCGGCCTCGGTCGCATTTGCCGCAAGCTCCAGCGCGCTCTGCCCAGTCTCCTGCGTCCAGCCTTTCACGCTCACGATACCGCCCTTCGCATCAATCCCCACCGCGATGCGCTCGCGACCGAAACGCGCTGACATTTCCCGCACAAAATCGAGCGACTCCGCAGCCTTCGTACCGAGAATCACCCGCGAAACCCCCGCATCCAGCGCCCGCTGAATCGCCGCCGCATCGCGGATGCCGCCGCCAAGCTCACAGGGAATTTTTACCGCCGAAGTGATCGCACGCACCGACTCAAGATTGCGCTGCTCGCCGGTGAAAGCCGCATCGAGGTCCACGAGATGCAGCCAGTCGCCGCCCTCCGCTTCCCACTTGCGGGCAAAAGCCGCCGGGTCGCTCGAATAGACCGTCTTCAGCTCGGCCTTGCCTTGTTTGAGGCGCACGACCTCGCCCGACATCAGATCAATCGCAGGAAAAAGAAGCATGGTATTTTATCTAGGAAAGCGAGGCGTCCACACGCCGATGCACTAAACGAGTTTCAGTTCCTGTCCCGTATTGGAATCGTGGATGGAGAATTTTTCGTGGTGATACGACGGGTCGGCGCGGAACGTGAGGCGGCCTGCGTATTTGCGCTCGATGTCCACGAGAAGTTCTTCGTCGTCCTTGCGCAGCCGCTCCAGCACATGCGGATGGAGTTGCACGCGGACTTCGTGGATGTCGTTGTAAAACTTCAGCACGCGGTGGAGTTCGCGCTGGATTTCTACGCTCATGCTCACGCCGCTCTTCACTTTTCCACGGCCCGTGCAATACGGGCATGGCGTGAAGACGCTGCCGCTGATGCTCTCGTGCGCGCGCTGCCGGGTCATCTCCATGAGGCCGAGTGCGCTGATGGGCAGGATGTGCGTTTTCGCTTTGTCGCGGCGCATCCGGTCTTTCATGCGGAGATAGACGGCCTGCTGATCTTTGCGGCTCTTCATGTCGATGAAGTCGCCGATGATCAGACCGCCGATGTTCCGCAGCCGGAGTTGGCGTGCGATGGTTTCAGCGGCCTCCATGTTGGTGACGAAGATCGTTTTTTCCACGTCCTTGCTGCCTTTGTTGCGCCCAGTGTTCACGTCAATGGCGACGAGCGCCTCCGTTTCATCAATGACGATGTAACCGCCGCACGGCAGCCACACTTGGCGGTGAAATGCGTCATCAATCTGCTTCTGCACGCCGTAGCGCTCGAAAATCGGCACTGGCTCTTTGTAGTGCGTGATGCGCTGCACGCTGCGCTTGCTGACTTGCGCGACGAGTTCGCGCATCCGCTCGACGGCTTTTTCGTCATCGCAGACGACTTCCTCGATTTCATCCGTGAGAAAGTCGCGCACCGTGCGCTCGACGAGATCAGGCTCCTCAAAAACACACGCGGGTGCGCGCTTCTCGGTCATCTGCTTTTCGATGCTGCGCCATTGCTCTACGAGATACGCGAGGTCGCGGACAAAATATCGCGCCTTCTGGCCTTCGCCAACGGTGCGGATGATGACGCCCATGTTTTCCGGGATTTCCAAATCGCGGAGAATTTTCCGCAGACGGTCGCGCTCCTTCGGATTTTCGATCTTGCGCGAGATACCGCACTGGTCGCTGTACGGCATCAGCACAAGGAAGCGACCGGGGAGCGAGATGTTCGTAGTGATGCGCGGGCCTTTTGTAGAAATCGGGCCTTTG
This sequence comes from Verrucomicrobiaceae bacterium, assembly GCA_031372675.1. GTDB lineage: Bacteria > Verrucomicrobiota > Verrucomicrobiia > Chthoniobacterales > Chthoniobacteraceae > SXWH01. Next base: position 1,386 of record JANMLS010000179.1, on the reverse strand, counting down.
GTGACTTGCACGAGCACTTCGCTGCCGACGGGGTAGATGCTTGGGATGTCCTTCGCGGTGATGCGCTGGCGCTGTTTCTTGCTGGTGCGTTCGACTTCCTCGATGCCCGCATCAAGCGCGGCGGGAAGCGCGTCCCAGAAATGCAGAAACGCATTTTTTTCGTAGCCAATATCCACGAACATGGCCTTGAGGCCATGCTCGATGTTGCGGACGCGACCCTTGAAAATGGAGCCGACGATGTTGCGGTCGCTGGTGCGCTCGATGTTGTATTCTTCGAGCACTCCTTGTTCGAGCAGCGCGACGCGCTTCTCGAGTTTTTCGACGGTGATGATGAGTTTATTGCCAGTTTGGCGTGGTGAGATTCCGATGAGTTTTTTCACTTTATGTATGAGAGAAATTGCAGTTTGTGTGATGGTTTTTAGCACTGGGTGGTTTGAGATATTAGCGTGGCTTTGGGCCTTGGCCCGAAGGCGAGTTGGGTTGTTTTTTTCCGAGGAAAGTTCGCTCAAACCAGTTTGGTGTACGATTTGAGTTTGTGGGTTTTTTCATAGTGCCGCGAGCATCCGCAGCTTTTTGCGCGGCGATATTTGCATCTACGCTTCTGCGGCCTTCAATCGGCGCATCGTCGTCGTGGTCCATGCGGTCGTCGTCATCGGCGCGAGGTGTTCCCGGTGGATGGTCATCAAATGCGGTCGCGAGGATTTTATTGAGCGAACCGTCTTCCGCGACGGTGACTTCGCTTACTGCGGTGAAATTGCCCGCGACGGGATTCAAAAAATGCGGGCGGAACTTTTTGTCCGCCTCGTCCTTTTGGTCGAGCGCGATGAGGGCGAGAGATTCCTTCATGATTTTCGTAGCGATGGGAGCTGCAACCCTGCCGCCGCTGGCCTTGTCGCCGCCGCTCTCGACCATTACGCAGATGGCGTATTTCGGGTCTTTGTAGGGTGCAAACGATGTGAACCACACGCGGTAATCCTTTTCGATTTTCGGCCTTCCAGCTTCGTCTCTTTCGCCGATTCGCGATGCCTGCGCGGTGCCAGTTTTCCCCGCGACTTCGACGCCGGGAATCTTGGCGCGACGGCCCGTGCCGCCTGCACCGTTCACGACTTCCCACATGCCGCGACGCACGACTTCGATATCGCTGACCTTTAATCCAATATCGAGAAGGTTGGTGCGAAGGCGCGGCTCCACCGGCACGACGAGATTGCCGTTTTCGCCGCGCAGATCGTTGCGCTCATTGTCCACGACGCGGGAGATGAGGCGTGGAAAATAGCATTTTCCGCCATTGGCAATCGTCGCCGTGACCATCGCGATTTGCAGCGGCGACGCGATCACTTTTCCCTGCCCGATGGCTGTGTTTGCAAGCTGTCCGCTGGAGTCGTTTTC
>JANMLS010000176.1:0-6688 GCA_031372675.1 Verrucomicrobiaceae bacterium | reverse complement strand
ATGATGGCGCTGGCGGGCTGATTGGCACTACGAGCGGCGGCGGCGCGAATGGTGTCGGCACAATTTTCCGCGTGAATAAAACGAGCGGCGCGCTGACTTCGCTGCACAGTTTTTCGGGGACGGATGGCTCCGCTCCTTTGGGCGCTTTGGTGAGCGATGGCGTGGGATTTTTCTGGGGGACAACTTCGGTGGGTGGCGCGTCAAATCTCGGCACGGTTTTCAAAATCAGCACCGCCGGAGCGCTAACGAAGATGCTGGATTTTACCGGACAGACGGGCGCAGTTCGCGGCGCGTATCCACGCGGTGCAATGACGCCCGACCTCGCAGGGAATCTCTGGGGCACTTGCAGACAGGGCGGGCTAGAGGACGAAGGCACGATCTGGCGTGTGAACATCGCCACGGGCGCGTTCACTTTTCTCGTCGAGAGCGAGGAGTCGCCGCAGGCTCCAGCCGCTGCGATTGCCACGCCAGCCGGTTCCACTTTGATCGGAAACGCGGGCGACCCACTCACTCTCACTGGCGTAACCAGCGACGGCGTGGAGGTCGTGCAGGTGCTTGTTTCCTTGAACGGCGGCCCATTTGTCCCGGCCACACTTTCGCCCGGCCCGCGTCCGGGGACTTATATTTGGGGGCTGACTGTGATCCCGGAGAACGGCGTGAATGAAGTGCTCGTCCGCTCGGTGGACAGCGGCGGCTCGAACTCGAAAGTGGTGAAGCTCGTCTTCAACTACTCCGTCCTGCGCCCCGAAATCGAAGGCGGCTACACGGGGCTTGTGACTGCGACTTCCATGACCCCAATCGCACACACCGGGATGTTCACGCTCAAGGCGCGGAAGGACGGCAGATTGACCGGAAAGCTGAAAATCGGCGCACTGCCGGGGACGATTTCTTTCATCGGATCGTTTGGAAATGACGGGACGCTGCGCTTTGGAAAAAAGGGGCTTCCCTCACTGATTATCCCGCGCAAAAACTTGCCCACGTTTGAAGTCACGCTCGCTGTGGATGCGACGCCGCCGTTGACGCGGCAGATTATGGGCACCTTGAAAGAAGGCGCTTCGCCGGTGGCTACGCTGCTCGGCGATCAGGCGATTTACTCGTCGAAGAAAGTGCTGTTGCCGCCGTATATTCGCGTGCCCGTTTCGGTGCTAAATCCCGCGACGGATCGCGGGCGATACACGGCGGTGCTGCAACCGCTGACGCCCGCAGCGCAGGGAATCCCAGCAGCTCAGTTCTCGCAAGGCGCAGGCTTTGCGAAGGTATCGGTAAAGAATACTGGCGTGGCGAAGTTCGCAGGAAAACTCGCGGACGGGACGCCATTCGCCGCGACTGCGCCGCTCTCGCGAGACAATGTCTTCCCGCTTTATGCAAAGCTCGCGACGGTGAAAGGCGCGTTGAGCGGCTGGGTGACTTTCCGCGATGCTCCCGGCGTGAGCGATATGGATGGCGCTGCGCTCCGTTGGTTCCGCGCAGCGAACGCAAAATCACTATTCTATCCAGCGGGTTGGCCGGATGGCATCGAGACAGACTTGCTCGGATCGAAGTTCATTAAAGACATCACCAAGACGCCGCTCGGAAATGCGCTGTCTGCTGCGAACGCGACTATTAAACTAGATGCGGGATTGCTGCCGGGCGTTTTGGAAAATGAACTATCCATTTCGCTCAATGGATCAACCGCTGTGCTTGCGCCACCGGTCGGCGCGACTGGCGCGACGGGGCTTCAGATCGTCTTCACTTCAAGCGGCACATTCACCGGAAAGTTTGCGCACGGAATTGATTCAAAAAATACAGCCTTCAGCGGCGTCGTGCTCCAAAAAAACTCATCCGCTTTTGGCTTCTTTCTCCGCGCACCGGAGTCCGGCCTTGTCGAAGTGACGGGACGCTGACGAATCAAACCGCAATCTCGCGAGCGACGAGATTCGAGGAAGCTCCGCCGACTTCGAGAGACTGATTCGGTGTTGCGTCGAATGGCAGAATGATCGCTCCGACTTTCATCTTACCAATCAACTGCGCGGTGAATGCGTGGCTCACATTGCTGCCTGTGGCGGTGGCCACGCCAGCGATGGAGATGCTCGCGATGCGGGAAATGATTGCGGCGTTGTCCACGCCAGCGGCTTTTGTATTCAGCACATCGCCGAAGCCGACGTTGCCGCCTTTTGCGACTCCGGCGACTAGGTCCGAGGTGGTCCAATTTGCGCCCACGGTCACGGTGCCGATTTGCGCGTCAGGATTCACATCGCTGCCGCTCGTCGAGTAACCAGCGAGGATTTGCGAGCCGGTCACACTGCCTTTTACCGCGATGGCTTTGATCGCGATATCTGCGCTGAGTGACTGCACAGCCGCTCCACGAGCCGTGATAGTGCTGGAGTTCACACTGCCGGAAACCGTGAGCGTTCCGATGCTGTCGCCTGCGCGAATCGCAGCGCCATTAAGATTCGTGCCGACGGTAAGCGCGGCGATGTTTCCACCTGCGATGATGGTTGCGGAGTCGGCTCCGGGATTCACCGCGGCGGCAGCGATGCTCGTAACGACTTTCATCGTCGAAATATGACCGGCTCCGAAAATACCGAGTCCTGTGCGGATGCCACCGCTGCCGATTCCGATGCCACCAGCGATGCTGCCAAGGCTGATTGAAGTGATCTGGCCGTCGGCTTCGATCCTTCCAGACTGAGGGCCGGAGCCGCCTGCAAGCGAGCCGGTGACTTTCAGCGTGCCGATGTTTCCCGGCAATTCGCCGAGACTCGCATCCACTCGCTCCGCGATAAAAATGCCGCCGCTTTGCTGCCCGATGCCGCCTGCGATGGAGCCGAAGACCGTCGCGACCGCCAGCTTTCCATTTGCCGAAATCGTCCCGCTAAGATTGCCGTCGCCGCCTTTGAGAATGTCCACAAATGGCAGAGTGGATGTGCCCAGTTTGATGCTCTTGATGTCGCCGCCGCCCGCGATGCTTCCCGATGCGAAGCCCGTCCCGCCTTCGACTCCGCCGACTACGGTGATGGCGGAGAGCGTGCCGGTTTGCAGGGAATCCAGCCCCACGCGCACCGCGCCGCTTTGAATGCCCGCGCTGCCGAGGATTTTTCCGGCGATGAAAATGGATGTCGCCGAGCCTTGCGCGATGATCATTCCCGATCCGTCTCCACCGCCGCCGGACAGCGCACCGCTGAGATTCAGTGCGCCAATCGTGCGCCCGCTGTGGATGAATCCCGTGCCCGCGCCCGCACCGCCGAGGATACCGCCTTTGATGACCACGCTTGGCAGACCATTTGCAAAAACGCCTGCGGAGTTTGCGCCGGAAGATGCAATCGTGCCGTCGAGATTTCCGTGGATGACGACTTTTGAAATCGAGCCGAGCGAGCGGACCACTGCGCTATCCAGGCCGGTCCCCGCGATGAGATCATCTTTGAGTGTGAAGGAAGTGAAATTCCCGAGCGAAAGAATGCTGCCCGAATCCGCTCCCGCAGCACCGGTGATGTCATCGCCGATGAGCACTGTGCCGAATCCCCCACCCGCTTGCACCGTGCCGCTTCGCACGCCCGCGCCGCCGGTGATGTCGCCGCTGATGGTCAGCGTTTTGATCATTCCGCCTGCGCGAATCCGCCCGGAATTTACTCCGCCGCCGCCAAGGATTCCGTCCGTCGCATCGGTGCCGATTTTGACGTTGTTGATGTCTCGGTCGCAATCAATCACGCCCGTTTCATCGCTCGCAGCTTCAGCGGCGGTGCGCCCGATGAGCGATCCGCCGATGGTCAAAGTGCCGAGCTTTGCGAGTGAGGTGATTTGGTTTTGCGTGTTGCGTCCATCAACGATTCGAATGCGCGCGTCCTTGATGTCATCGAGGACTGTCAGCTTCGTCACCTCACCAGCGATGTTGCTCACGAGGTCCGGCGCGGGATTTTCCGCAGTGGGCGTGGGGACGGGAATCTGTGTGCCCGTTCCGCGTGCGCCGATGGATTTTACAGTGAGGCTGGAGATGCCGATTTTCAGCCCGGAGCCGCCCGCGTCAATTTGTCCGAGGTCGCCATCAATGACGATTTTTCCAAGCGAGACGCCCAGCGCTTTGATCGCGCCGACATCGGCAAACCCATCGCCTCCCCCAGCGAGCGTCGAAGTAAAGGTCATCCCCACGCCATTCACCGTGCTGCCTTTATTGGCGACGATGGGGAACTTTGTGAAATCAATGAGCCGAAGAACCTGCGCCCCACTTTGATCGCCGACTGCACCGACGCTGAACTTGAAGACATTATTCGCGAGTGCGAGCGCCGCCACGGTGTCTGTGGGGAACACGTTGAAGCTAAACTTCACAATCACCGTATCACCGTCGCCATCCGTGTAGGACAAGGTTCGCGGGTCAATGAGGCTCGCAGGAGCGATGCGCTGCTCAAGCGGTTCGACGATGTGGCGGTTTCCGATCATGGCGTGGGTTCGTCGTCGGTGTTGATGTAATTTACGCCGCCGGGGACGAGGCCGTTATACAGCGAATCCGTGCTGGTTCCGGCTTTGACGAGAATGCGGAAAGTTTTGTCGCCATCGTCGAGCGCGTCGTTCACTCCGGTGACTGTCACCGTCTGCGGGACGTTCCAGTTTTGCGGCGTAAAGACGAGCTGCTGCGGCGAGACGATGCCTTCGGTAATCAGCGTGCTCTCCAGCGGGAATGTGACTTTCGGCGTGAGCTGCACTTTTCCGCCGGTGCCCGTCGTCGTCACGTTCAGCGGGATGGTGAAAGTGTCCGCATCCACGATAGTCACGATGTGCGTGCCGTTGATCTCCGGCGTGGAGCCGGTCACGCCCGTAATCACCACTTCCTGCCCGCTCGTGAGTCCGTGTGCAGACGCGGTGTTGAGGGTCACGGGGTTGCCCGCTGTGATGCTGGAAATATCCGCCGTCGGCGTGGATGGCGGCGTGTCGAGGACGACGGTGAAAGTCACCGTCCCTCCTGCTTCCGTCGTCTTCTGGTTGGGCGTTGCTTTGATGATCGCAGTGGGGACGAGCGGCCCGGTGACTACGATTTTATCCGTGCCGTCCGCATTGGCGATGGGGTCATTATACTCCGCTTCCGCGATGAGGAATTTCCGCCCTGCGCTTTCGCCTTTTGGCATCTTGATTGCAAACTGCCCGCTTCCTCCCGCGCCTGCGGGGAAAGCGATGAGGTTCAGCTCCGGCGTGTCGTTGACGGTTACGCGAGTGTCCTTGTTCGGACCGGTCTTATTCAGCTCGCGGTCGGTGGAAAGCCAGAAGCGCAGCTTCGACGGCGCGAGCGGTCGGTTGCCGGTATTGATGATGACAAACACGCCGTTATAGCTGACCTGATAAGTCGGCCCCGGCGTTCCCGTGGCGGATTTTTCCGGGCCGGAGTTCCAGGCAATCGTGAGCTTCGGATGCGGGAATGGCGGGAGATGCGCAGGCGCGGAAAAGAGCGCATTGATCGTGCTCTGCGCGACGGTGTCATTCGCAGCGGGTGCCGCTCCTTTTCTAATGTGGACGGACACCGCGTAGGGCTGGCTGTCGAGATAGCCGTGGGAGCCGCGAACGATGAAACGCCCTGCGCTGATGCGGCTCACGGTGCCATCCGACCGCCTGCCGTCGCCCCACAAAATCCGCGCTGTGTAAGTCTGCGGCGTGGCGGGCGCGGAGTCGGTGAATGTCGCGATGATGCGGTTGTTCACGACGCCGCTCGTGATGGCAAAATTCTCGCCCACTGCGCGAATCGGCGCGGACGACACCAGCGCCGTGCTCCGCACCGTCGTACGCGCGCCGGAGTTGCCGAAGAAATCCACGACCACCGGATACGTGCCGGGGTTTGCGTAGGTGTGGCCGCCGCTTGCGGTGTAGATGTTCCCAAATGCGGACGTGGTATCGCGGGCCACTGTCGCTGCGGTGATGGGCAGTCCGTCGCCCCAGTTGATCCGCGCAGTGAAATTGCCGGGCACTCCTGCGGCGTCAAGGTCGTGGATTTTTGCGACGACCGTATTGGTGAACGCGACGCCGGGCTGCGCTTCCACGGTGAGCGGCTCTGGTCGCGCAGCCATATCGCCAGCAGCGATGTAGGCGTTTGTGTAATCGGTAATCGCCCCGAACGATCCCGCCCGCGTGACAAATTGGCGGACGCTGAAACCCATGTTCACCAGCCCAGAGTATCCCGCATTCGGCTGCATCTGGACGATGCGCCCGGCTTGTGTGAGCAAGGTTCCGCGCGGGCCGAGCGAGGCGGAAAGCGGGAGCAACTGGTGCTGAATGTCGAGGTAGTCGAACTCCAAATCCGTAATCTCCAGCGGGAACACAGCGGGCGTGTCTTTCGGCGTCGCCACGGGATTTACGCGGCGCACAAATGGGTTGCTGTTCGACTCGTCGGCGATGGCTTCGACTATGAATGAAGTCGTCGCGCTGGCACCGCCGGGGTCAGTCGCAGTGACGGTAATGCGCGTAGTGCCGAGCGCTTTTGCGCTGATGGCGAGCACCGCATCCGTGCGATTTGTGAAGACGCTGGCCGTGGTGATTTTCAGGTCTTTCACCGGACGTGCGCTGGATGTTTTCAGCACTTTCATTTTCGGCATCACATCCCATCCGCGCACCATTTGGCCAAAGATGTTGTGCTTGAAATCAAGGTGCCTCGGCTGGCCGTCGGTGATGAAAAACTGACTGCCGTTTGTATCGAGATAATCGGGGACGATGAGCGTGCCGTTTGCGCCGAGCG
>JANMLS010000129.1:0-17167 GCA_031372675.1 Verrucomicrobiaceae bacterium | reverse complement strand
GCCGTTGCTGCCGCGAGGTTACAAAAAATTACACGGCTACTGGGATTTCGACATAATCGAGCGCCCACTCGCGCATGAATCGCACCCGCTCCGGCTGCACGCAGTAAATGATGAGTTCAGGATTTTCGGGGCTACCGAGATATTTTCGGAGGAGCGCGTTGCTTTCCCAAATCTCCTGCAACGTGGCGGCATCCGTGACGACTTCCGCGCGACCGGTGATGCGCACTTGGTCGTGCTGCTCGTCGAGGTAGCAAAGCTCGCACTTCGGGTTTGCCGCAAGCTCCGCAGTTTTTCCGTAGCGTCGCAGATTGGCGATGTAGATGCGGAATCCCTCGACACGAACAGGCGAGACAGGCCGCACCCGCGCCTGCCCCGATGAATCCACGGTTGCGAGCATCGGGAACTTTGCGCGGCGGATAGTTTCTGCGGCGGCGTGGAGAGCTTCGGAATGCGTCATGCGCGAAGAAAATATGTGCAGTCTGCGTGCGGCAAGGATTATGAAAGTGGTCCACTCATGCGCCTGCTCCGCATTTTTCTCATCCTCACCGCACTCGTGCTGATTCCCTTTTTTCTTTGGGGCGGAAAGCTGATGGCGCTTTTCGACGGCGAATCCACGCGGCAGTGGATTCTTTCGTGGGGAAAAATGGGCGGCGTCGCGGTGATTGCGCTGCTCGTGGTGGATTTGTTTTTGCCGATTCCCGCCACGGGTGTGATGTCCGCAGCGGGCTTTGTCTATGGGCCTCTCGCGGGCGGTTTGCTCGGCGCGTGCGGCTCATTTTTCGCAGGAATGCTCGCATACGCACTCTGCCGCGCTTTTGGCCGCAGGGCCGCAGAACGACTCGCTGGCGCGGAGGGTCTCGCGCAAAATGAAGCGCTATTTCGCCGTGGCGGGCCGTGGCTTGTGGCGCTGTCGCGCTGGCTGCCGGTGTTCCCCGAAGTCGTGGCCTGTCTCGCAGGACTCGCTCGGATGAATGTGCGGACATTCATCGTGGCGCTTCTGTGCGGGACTGTGCCGATGAGCTTTACCTACGCGGCAGTCGGGGCGCTTTTTTCTACGGAGCCGGGCTGGGCTTTGGGCCTCAGCATCGCGCTGCCCGTCGTGCTGTGGCTCATCTTCCGTCCGCTGCTCGCGGGGAAAGACGCTCGACACGACGCGCCTCCGCGCTGAACGCTGCGACGATGGAATTTCCAAAAATTATCTTCGGCGTGCTCGGCGCGGTGATGGGCTTCGGCTTTTTATACGAGTCGCTCTCCGCGCTTTGGTGCGTGGAGTATTACACGCTGGGGCAGGGTGCGCTGATGATTGTAAAAAGCGGCGCTCCCGCGTGGATTGGCCTCCAATTTTCCTTCCTCGGCTGGTCGTGGGTCGGCGGCGCACTCGGCGGCGCAATCGCCGTGGCCGCACGCATCGGCGGCGAAGTGCAAATCAAGCCCGCATTCTTCATCCGCCCGATTACCGCGCTGCTCATATTCGTGGGACTGGCCGCAGCGATTGGCGCAGCGGCGGGATTTTTCGGAGAACAAACAGACCGCTACCCGCTGATGACGCCGTGGTCCAGCGGTCTGGCTCGCGAAAAACACGCGCCCTACGTCGCCCTGCAGTGGTCACACGCAGGAGCCTACGCCGCAGCCCTCATCGGCGGCGCAGCACTCGTCGCCTGGACATGGAGAAAGCGACGCATCTTTACTGAAATGGTCCGCGCTGCCCGAAAGTAAGAGAGCCGAAATTCCTCCGGCTTACGGCTTGCCAAAGGAAGGTCGGCGGATAACTTCACGCCCCTTTTTCACCAATAATGCTCCGCGCTCAGTCTGAACTCAAAATCTTCTCGGGAACCGCTCACAAGGTTCTCGCGCACCGTATCGCGGGTCATCTTGGAGTGCCGCTCGGAGATGCCACGGTGGATACATTTCCCGATGGCGAGACGATGGTGAAAATCAACGAGAACATCCGTGGGCGGGATGTGTTTTTTGTTCAGCCGACGTGCCCGACGACGAAACAGAATCTCATGGAGCTTCTGATCATGGTGGATGCGGCGAGGCGGGCGAGCGCGGCGCGAATCACGGCGGTGATACCAATATTCGGGTATGCGCGGCAGGACCGTAAGGACCAGCCCCGCGTGCCCATCACCGCGAAGCTCGTGGCGAATTTGCTCACGGCGGCGGGCGTGAATCGTGTGCTGACGATGGACCTTCATGCGCAGCAGGTCGCAGGCTTTTTCGACATCCCGGTGGACCACCTTTTTGCTGCGCCCGTGATCATTAATCATCTCCGCAGTATGAATCTGGAAAACGCGGTGGTCGTCTCGCCGGATGTGGGCGGACTGAAGATGGCGAGCGCGTATTCGCAGGCACTGGATGCGGGCCTTGCTATCGTCGCCAAGCGCCGCACAAGTCCCACGGATGTGGAGGCGACGAGCGTGATCGGCGACGTGGACGGCAGGCCGGTGATTCTGGTGGACGACCTCACGGAAACAGCGGGCACTTTAACAGCGGCAGCGAGGATTTTGAAGGCGCAGGGCGCAAAGCAAATCATGGCGTGCGTCTCTCACGCGGTGCTGAGTGACATTGGATTGGAGAGGCTGAAAAACTCGGAAATCACCGAGCTGGTTTGCACAAACTCGGTGCCGGAGACAGCGGGCGTTGGTTTCAAAATCACGTCTCTCTGCGTGGCCCCGCTGCTCGCGGAAGCCATCCGGCGCGTGTCCGATGAGGAATCGGTTTCATCACTTTTCCAAATCCCCAAACTCTGAAAAATTTCCCTAGAACAAACACACATCAACTAAAACAAAACCAATAAAGCAGTAGCTAAAAAGCAATGGCCAAAACAATAACACTCAAAGCAGAGCCGCGCGCGCAAGCCGGCACCACCGCATCCAAAGCGATTCGCAAAGTAGGCAAAGTGCCCGCGATCATCTACGGACGCCACCAATCACCACAGAGCCTCCAGCTCGACGCGCACACGCTCTCTATGACGCTGAAGGGCAACACCGAGCATCTTCTCGTGAACCTCGAAATCGAGGGCGGCACGAAGACACTCGCGCTCATTCAGGACGTGCAACACCATCCGGTGAAGCGCCACATCGTCCATCTCGATTTCCACGCGCTGAAGGAAGACGAAGTCATGCACACCAGCGTGCCTGTTGTCGGATTCGGCGAGCCACTCGGCGTCAAAACCGGCGGTGGTCTTCTGGAGCAAATCATCCGCGCACTCGAAGTGGAGTGTTTGCCGAAGGATCTCCCGGACAGCATCACCATTGACGTGTCGGGCATGAATCAAGGCGACTCGATTCACGTCAGCCAAGTTACGCTTCCAGCGGGCGTCAAAGCGCTCGTCAACGGCGAGGCCGTCATCTTCCACTGCGCGGCGCCGACTGTCGAAGTCGCTGCAACACCTGCCGAAGGTGCTGCCGCAGCCAGCCCCGAAGTCCTCAAGGAGAAGAAACCTGCCGACGGTGCAGCCCCAGCGGCAGCTCCGGCGAAGAAGGACGCTAAAAAATAAAACGGACTGGATGAATGGCCCGCTTAATCGTCGGACTCGGCAATCCCGGACGCGAGTATGCAGAAACACGGCACAATGTCGGCTTTATGGTCCTAGACCGTTTAGCCGCAGCCGCTGGAGCCATCTTCCGGACTGAAAAAAAGTGGCAGGCAGAATTCGCCACCGCCCGCGTGGGTGGGAGCGAAGTCTGGCTTTGCAAACCGCAAACATACATGAACCTCAGCGGCGAAAGCGTCAGCGCAATTACCGGCTTCTACAAAATAGAGCCGAGCGATGTGCTGGTCGTGCTCGATGACCTGGCTTTACCGCTCGGTCGTCTTCGCCTGCGCGAGGGTGGAAGTTCGGGAGGTCAAAACGGACTCAAGAACATCCTGCTTCACCTCGGCACTCAGGAAGTGCCGCGAATCCGCATCGGGATTGGAAGCGGGGGAGACGCATCGGGCCATGTGCTCGGTAAGTTTTCACCCGCCGAACGCCCTGCTGCGGAAGAAAACATCGCCGCCGCCGTCGAGGCCGTGGAGTTTGCGCAAAGACAAGGCTTTGCCGCCGCAATGAATCGCTATAATCAACAAACAAAACCGAATAACTAAACACATGAGCAAACATCGTTACGAAGGGCTTCTAATCCTCAACATCAAAGGCAAGGAAGACGGAGCACAAAAAATCATCGACCGCCTCGAAAAAGAATTCAAAGCCGAAGGCTGCGAAGTGGAGAGCGTCCAGAAAATGGACTCCCGCCCATTCACCTACGTCGCGGGCGACCTCGACAGCGGCTTCTACGTCAACTTCGTCTTCAATGCCGAGCCAGCCTCGCTGGACAAGCTGAAGACCAAGTTCAAACTCGATGGTGATGTCTATCGCCAGCAGTACGGACGCCTCTCCGACAAAGCCAAAGCCGCCTAGTCGCAAGACGGACGGACTTTCCTGAAATCCACGCAAATCACACCATGGCGAATCTCAATAAAGTAATGCTCATCGGGAACCTCACAAGGGACCCCGAGATCAAGTACACGCCGAAAGGCACGGCCATCGCCGCCTTCGGGCTGGCGGTGAACCGCAACTACACCACGGAGACCGGCGAGAAGCGCGAGGAAGTCACATTTGTGGATGTCGAAGCTTATGCCCGGCTCGCCGAAATCATCGGTGAGTTTTGCAAAAAAGGCCGTCCGCTTTTCGTGGAAGGCCGCTTGAAGCTCGACACATGGGACGACAAACAAAGCGGGCAGAAACGCTCGAAAATGAAAGTCGTCGTGGAGAACATCCAGCTTCTCGGCAGCCGCGAAGGCGGTGCCGGTGGTGGTGGAAATTCGGGCGGCTCCCACGAGTACGCGGACAGCCAGGCGGCACCTCCACCGCAACAGCGCCGCGCACCTTCACAAGCACCGAGACCTCCGGCAGACCCGGACCTCGATGCCGCGCCGGACGACATCCCGTTCTAGGAAAGCCGCAAATCAAATCACAAAAAGCCGTCGGGAAAAAACCGGCGGCTTTTTTGTGCTCGGAGTGGAAGCCGCGTGCCTGCGTTCTGCGGCGATCTGCGCAGCCAGTCACGGCGTGACTGGACTACTTTGAACAACGCGCTTCCCCTTGCGCCCGGCTTTCGCTTCATTCCGCCGCCATGAGTGACCAGTTTAATGTCCGCTACACCGCGCAGCTTGCGCGGCTTGATTTGTCCGATGCTGAAATCGAGAAGTTCCAGAGTCAGCTCGGCCAGGTGCTTTCCCATGTGGAGCAGCTTGGGAAAGTGGATGTCTCCAAGGTCGAGGCGACGTCGCGTGCAAATGCTGTGACGAATGTTTTCCGCGCCGACGAAGTGCGCGAATCACTCCCGCAAGCTGCGGTGCTCGCGAATGCGCCGCGCTCGGCAAACGGACTCATCGTGGTTCCCAAAGTCATCGAATAACAGCATGTCGCTCACCTCACTTTCCATCACCGGGCTTCAGCAGCAATTCCGCACGGGCGCAGCCTCGCCGGTCGAAGCTATCGAAGCGCTGGAGGCCCGCATCGCCGCAGTGGATGCGCGGATTCACGGCTATCTCTCGCGTGATTTTGCCACGGCTCGTGCGCTTGCGGAAAAGGCGGATATTTCCCTCCCACTCGGCGGTGTGCCGATTGCGATTAAAGACGCCATCAACGTGAAAGGTGAGCCTTGCACGTCCGGCTCAAAAATTCTCGAAGGCTACACGGCGGCGTATGATGCGACGGTGATTGCGAAGCTCCGCGCTGCGGGCGCGATTCCGTTTGGCCGGTGCAATCTCGATGAGTTTGCGATGGGCAGCTCCACGGAAAACTCGGCGTTTGGGCGCACGATGAATCCGTGGGATTTCTCGCGCATCCCCGGCGGCTCGTCCGGCGGCTCGGCTGCAGTCGTGGCGGCGGATGAAGCGTTTGCCGCGCTCGGCTCGGATACCGGCGGAAGCATCCGCCAGCCCGCCGCGCTTTGTGGATGCGTGGGGCTGAAGCCGACTTACGGGCGCGTCTCGCGCTACGGGCTGATCGCGTATGCGTCGTCGCTGGATCAAATCGGGCCTTTTTCCAAAACAGTGCGCGATGCTGCGCTGGTGACGAATGTGATTTCGGGCCGCGACCGCATGGATTCCACGAGCCTCGATGTGCCGGTGGAGGACGCGACCGCGCTGCTGGGCCGCGATTTGAAAGGCATGAAACTTGGGATGCCGCGCGAGTATTTCATCGGCGGAATCGACCCGCAGGTGGACGCCGCAGTGCGTGCAGCCATTCGCCACTACGAATCGCTCGGCGCGGAAATCGTGGAAGTTTCCCTGCCGCACACGGAGCACGCTGTGAGCACTTATTACGTCGTAGCCACGGCGGAAGCGTCGGCGAATCTCGCGCGCTTCGATGGCGTGCGATACGGGCACCGTGCGCAGACGGACAATCTTCTGGAGATGTATGCCCGCAGCCGCGCAGAGGGCTTTGGGCCGGAGGTAAAACGGCGCATCATCCTCGGCACCTACGTGCTTTCGAGCGGATACTACGATGCCTACTATCTGCGTGCGCAAAAAGTGCGGACGCTCATTCGCGAGGACTTTGCGAAGGCGTTTGAGCAAGTAGATGCCATCGTGTGCCCGACCTCGCCAGAGCCTGCATTCAAAGCCGGAGATCGCAGCGACGATCCGCTGAAAATGTATCTCGCAGATATTTTCACCATCGCCTGCAACCTCGCCGGAACTTGCGGCGTGAGCATCCCATGCGGCTTCGCAAACGTCGGCGGCACGAAGCTTCCAGTCGGCCTGCAACTCATCGGCCAGCCGTGGAAAGAAGCGCAACTCCTGCAAATCGCGCACGCCTACGAGCAATCTACGCCGTGGCACAAAGAGCGGCCCGTGCTTTAGGATACCGCCGCCTGCTCACTTCAACTGCCACTTCTTGCGCAGCAGCCATTCCAGACTCCCCACGAGCAGCACGAGCAGAAAGAAAAGCGGCGACGCCCACAGCTCGCCATCCAGCGTCGTGGCGATGCGCTCCGTCTTTGCAGAAATCGCCGCTGGCAG
This sequence comes from Verrucomicrobiaceae bacterium, assembly GCA_031372675.1. Classification (GTDB taxonomy): domain Bacteria; phylum Verrucomicrobiota; class Verrucomicrobiia; order Chthoniobacterales; family Chthoniobacteraceae; genus SXWH01. Next base: position 10,156 of record JANMLS010000129.1, on the reverse strand, counting down.
ATCGCGCAGATTTTCCTCGCGGAAAAATCCGCCGCCCGTCACCGCCGCCATCTCGCGGAGCGCGGCCTCGTTCATCGCCGTCTCACCGCTCTCGAAGCGCGGCTCTGCTACGTTAAACTCCAGCGTCGTCTTCGGGTCGCGCTTCGTCGCGAAGCGGTAGATACCCGGCGTCTGCGCGATGAAATCCGCACGGTAAGCGCCCGGCTGATCCGGCACCGCGCGCAGCTCTATTTCCTGCTCCGGCTTCCCCGCGATGCTCAAATTGGACGGCACTTTTGCATCGCGCATCGGCGTGTAGTCGGCGTTGGCGATGCGCCCCGTGATGCTCACTCGCTCGCCCGCTGTGTAGCTTTGTTTATCCGTCGTGAGCTGCGTGAGTTTGCTGCCGCCGAGCAGGTGGTGCATCCCCAGCTTTTGCGCAATCTGGCCCCACAAAATTGTGTAAAATCGCTCACCCATATTGCGGCGCCACCGCCACGTATTATCCGTGCCCATCCACAGCACGCGGCCCAGCCCGTATTGATGCTCCGCTGCCACCACCAGCTTGCCGTGGCGATTCGCCCGCGATGCCTCGGCATCCACCAGTAGCACTTGCGCGGCGGGCTTCGCACGGAAGACACGCGCTGTCCAAAACAGCTTCCCAAATCCCTTCCATGCCAGCGCATTTTCTTCCTCACTTTCACCCAGCTTCAACATCGGATGTGCGCGTCCCTGAGCCGTGAGTTCCACCGCAGTCCCCACATTCGGCGGCACCGGATTTTGCGGCGCGGAAGTCTCCAGCTCCACGGGAATCAACTTCTCAAACACCGTCCCCGCAAACGTCGACGGCGAGTGTCGCGGCCCCGCGATAAAAAGAACGCAGCCGCCAAACCGCTGCACAAAATCCTCCAGCGCCGCGCTCTGCCCGGCGGAGAATCGCGACGGCGCAACATCGCCAATCACGATCAGATCAAAGCGGAATAACTCCTCCCGCTTCTCCGGGATGCGCGGCAGAAATGGCGACTCCGCTCCCTCCGCAAGACTCGCGTCGCCTTCCAGCAGCACCATCTTCAAATCCAGCCGCCGGTCGCGCAACCACATGCTCTGGAGATAGCGAAACTCCCAACGCGGCGCAGTCTCCACGTAGAGAACCTTCACCTTGGAATCCACCACGCGAATCCTCCGCGCCACCGCATTGTTCTCCCGCGAAGCCTCATCAGTCCTTGGTTCCACGGCGGCACGAAGCTCGAAGTCCCCGATCTTTGTCGGCGTGAAATTGAACGCCACCATCACTTCTTCATCATCGCCAAATCGCGCCTCTTTCTCCGCGACCACTTCGCCTTCGCCTTCCGGCGCACCTTCTTTGAGCGGCACCAACCGCACCACGACCTTCGCGCTTTCACCACGCAGACCTTGCCCTCGCACGCGCACCGTGGATGCCAGCGAGTCATTTACAAACGCTACATCCTGCGTCGTGAGATTGCCCACGATGATGTCGCGTGGCGTCACGATGCCGACTCCGTAAATAAACAACGGCACGCCTTCCTGCTGCGCAAACCTTGCGGCTTCCAGCGTGGAAATCCCCGTGTTGCTTGCTCCGTCCGTCACCACAAAAACGCCCGCCAGCGGTTGCCCGCGCTTGCGACGTAGCAGTTCCTTCAGCCCGTCGCCCAGCGCAGTCGAGACAGCTTCAGGCTTCAGTTCATCGAGCCACGGTGCGGGTCGCTCTGCACTTGGTAAATCATTTGCCACCTCGCCCAGCGATGAGCCGAAAGTGAAAGCCGAAACATCCAGCTCCCGCCGCAGCGATGGCCAGAGATTCAGCTTTGGCTGATTCAGCATCGCCCGCATCACCTCCACACGCGGCAGCGACTTCACCCTCGCCGCAACCTCCGGCGCAAGCGGCTGCTCCAGTCCTTTGTTCAAATCCAGCGCACCCGTCGCAATCGCCGCCCGCTTTACATCCGCCGCCTCCACGCGCGGGTCTGCAATCTTCATGCTCGCGCTCACATCCACCAACACGAGGAACGCACGCCGTATCGCCGTATCCACGCGAAACGCCAGCACTGGCCGCAACAGCAGGAGTAACAGCAGCGCAAACAAAAGCATCCGCAGCGCAGTGAGCACGCGCCTTTTTCCCGGCGATAAAAGTGCGCCCGCATCGCGCCGGTAAGACCACCAAGCCAGCAAGCCAAGCACCACAGCGAGCGCGATGCACCACGGCAGCCACGCGCCATTGCGAAGCGCAAAATCCACACCCGACACACGCGACGCTCCCTCGACCTTCAAGCCGCAAAGTTTCAGCAAAAAATCCGTCATTTCAGAAGTGCCGCAGGCGGAAAACAAACATCCCCCGCACAATGCCGGACAAGCCAAGGCTGTCAATTATCCTAAGTGCCGCAAAACCAAGAGTGCGTCGGAGCTTCATCTAGCTGTGGTAGAAGTTGCCTCTACTCCCGCAGGGGGGTAAGTTCCGCGACGCTATGCACTCACGTTTTACCTTCGGCATCCTCACGATTCTTGCGCTCGCTGTGATGGCAGTCACTGCGGTGGTCGGGCTGCTGTTAATTCCCGAGCAGTATCAAAACCAAAAGTTCCAGCTCAGTCTTGGCGCCGTGCTGCTGGCGGAGTTTCTCTGCTGGCTTTTCTGCGCCGTGATTCCCGCGCCGCGGGGGGAGCAGACGCGCGGGCTTATTGAAGGCGGGAGCGTCATCGCAGCGGGCCTCTATCTCATCGCTACACTCGCCCTCGCAGGCATCGCGATGATGGGATTTAGTATGAAGTTTCTGGTGATTCTGCATCTCGTGGTCTTTTTGATTTTCCTGCTCATCACCGGGCTATTCCTTATCAGCGGCGAGGCGACGAAGCACGCAGATGACAGCGGGAAATAAATGGCCTCCGACGTGATCCGCATCGTTGGCGCTCGCCAGCATAATTTGAAGAATCTCACGCTGGAAATCCCGCGCGAGAAACTCGTCGTGATCACCGGCATGAGCGGATCGGGGAAGTCTTCCCTCGCCTTCGACACGCTCTACGCCGAGGGCCAGCGGCGCTACGTCGAGAGTCTCTCCGCGTATGCGCGGCAGTTCCTCGATCAAATGCAGAAGCCGGACGTGGAGCATATCGAGGGACTCTCGCCGGCCATTGCGATTGAGCAGCGCATCTCCGGCGGAAACCAGCGCTCCACCATCGCGACGACGACGGAGATTTACGACTACCTGCGCGTCCTTTACGCAAACGTCGGCACGCCGCACGACCCGCAGACGGGCCGCGTCATCCGCAGACTCACGCCGCAGCAAATCGTGGATGCCATCCTCGCGTGGCCTGCGGAGACAAAGCTCATGCTGCTCGCGCCCATCGTGCGCGGGGAGACGGGCGAGTTCCGCGACGTTATCGAGAAGTTAAAGCGCGAGGGCTTCGTCCGCGTCCGCGTTGATGGCGAGATTCACGAACTCGGCCCGCAGCCGCTGAAGCTCGATAAATCCCGCTCGCACCAAATCGAAGCCGTAGTGGATCGCCTCGTCGTGCGCGATGGAATCCGCCAGCGCCTCAGCGACAGTACCGCCACCGCGCTGAAGTGGGGCGAGGGAAAAATTATCGTCCTCCGCGAGGAGAGCGGTGCTTGGAAGGCGGTCAATTTCTCCACCCACTTCGCCGACCCGGACACCGGCTTCACGCTGCCGCCGCTCACGCCGAAACATTTCTCTTTTAATAGTCACTACGGCGCATGTCCCGCGTGCGAGGGGCTTGGCTCCGAGCAGCATCTCGATGCCGAATTGCTCGTGCCCGATGGTGAACTCTCGCTGGCGGAAGGCGCAGTCGCTCCGTGGGCAAAGGCTGCCAAGGCGATGGCGGGTTACTACACGGGAATTATTGATTCGCTCTGCCGCGCGTACGGCCAGAAACCGGATACAAAATGGAGCATTCTCCCGGACGATTTTCGCCGCGTGATTCTGAATGGCAGCGGCGACCGCGAGATCGAGGTTTCGTGGGGCGAGGGCAGCAAGCGCGAGAAAGTGAAGAAGGTTTTCGATGGCGTCGTCGCCCACATGCAGCACCTCTACGACAGCACCGACAGTGAGCTTTCCCGCCAGCGCATCCGCGCCTACATGAGCCGCCGCGTGTGCAGCGTGTGCAAAGGTGCGCGGCTTCGCCCGGAGATTCTCGCCGTCACGCTCGCCAGCGCGGAAAGCGAAAAAAGCATCTACGAATTTTGCCACCTCTCGGTGAGCGAAGCGCGTTGGTTTATCCAGCACCTCGTCCTCAGCGCCGAAAGCCGGATCATCGCCACGGACATCGTGCGCGAAATCGGAAACCGCCTCGCCTTCATGGAGGAAGTAGGCCTCGGCTATCTCTCGCTCGACCGCGAGAGCGGCACACTTTCCGGCGGCGAAGCGCAGCGCATCCGCCTCGCCACGCAAATCGGCAGCGGCCTCGCGGGCTGCCTCTACGTGCTCGATGAACCCAGCATCGGCCTGCATCAGCGCGACAACGACCGCCTCATCGTCACGCTCCGCCGCCTGCGCGATCTCGGCAACAGCGTCATCGTCGTTGAGCATGATGAAGACACGATCCGCGCCGCCGACCACGTCCTCGATCTCGGTCCCGGCGCGGGAGTGCGCGGCGGGCAAATCACCGCGCAAGGCACGCCGGAAGAAGTCGCAAAAGTCGCCACCTCACTCACCGGACAATACCTCGCTGGCACCGCAAAAATCCCCGTGCCGAAAAAGCGCATCGCCCCGCGAACAAATCATAAATTAGAAGGCTGGCTCACTATCGCCGACGCCAGCGAGAACAACCTCCAAAACGTCACCGCTGCCTTTCCGCTCGGCTGTTTCACTTGCGTCACGGGCGTCTCTGGCAGCGGAAAAAGCACGCTCGTGGATGACATCCTGCGCCGCGCTTTATTCCGCCATTTCTTCCGCAGCAAGGACAAGCCGGGACGCCATCGCGCTATCACGGGACTGGATCAAATTGATAAGGCTATCGTCATTGACCAAGCCCCGATTGGCCGCACTCCGCGCAGCAACCCCGTCACCTACACCGGCGCGTTCACGCCGATGCGCGAACTTTTTGCCGGTCTCCCAGCCGCCCGCGTGCGTGGCTACGAAGGCGGGCGTTTTTCCTTCAATGTGAAAGGCGGGCGCTGCGAAGCCTGCGAGGGTGACGGCGTAAAAAAAATCGAGATGCACTTCCTAGCCGATGTGTATGTGGAATGCGAAGTCTGCCGTGGTCGCCGCTACAACCGCGAGACGCTGGAGATTACTTACAAAGGCAAAAACATCGCCGACATCCTCGACATGACCGTGGACGAAGCCGCGCGTTTTTTCCGAAATATCCCGAACATCTACGACAAGCTCGCCGCGCTGGAGGATGTCGGCCTCGGCTACCTGCACCTCGGACAAAGCGGCACCACCCTCAGCGGAGGTGAAGCCCAGCGCATCAAACTCGCCGCCGAGCTTTCTAAAAAGGCAACTGGCCGCACTGTTTACATCCTCGATGAGCCGACCACCGGCCTGCACTTTGCCGACATCCACAAGCTGCTCGAAGTCCTGTTGAAACTGCGCGATTCCGGCAACACGCTCATCATCATCGAGCACAATCTGGAAGTGATAAAGTGCGCCGATTGGCTCATTGATATGGGACCCGAAGGCGGCAACGGCGGCGGCCAAATCGTCGCTGAAGGAACCCCCGAACAAGTCGCCAAAAACCCCGCGAGCCACACGGGGAATTACCTCGCAAGGATGCTGCGGTAGTGCGGTGGAAAATAGGGGATGACGAATGACGAAACGCATGGCGTGTGACTCACGCCCCCGTCGCTTGCGACTATTCACAAATCACCAGTCACAGCCTCAAAAACACGGAAAATTACCCGCACCCGATGAGCGGCAATGCACTACGGCACTTCGGTAATGATGATTGCGCTGCTCTTGTCGGTGAAGCCTGCGAGCCAGGCGACTTTTGAGTTATTGTTGAAACTGCGCGTCACGCCTGCGTTGCCGACGGTGATTTTTAGTAGCGTGAAAGTTTTTAGGACTTTGCCTTGGATCGTGTCGCCGGTGCGAAAGAGCAGTCGCGGTGCGCCGGAGAAATCGCACGCCCAAACACCGCTGGCATTTTTTGAGGTAACGCCTCCTTTTCCTGCGAGCAACGATGCGATGAAAATGGGGCCGCGATTTGTGATGGCCAGCGAGTCGAAGGATTTCCATTGCGAGCCGGAAATGTCGCCAGCTTCTCCTCCGCCTTGTGCAAGAAGCGTGAGTGCGCCGCCAGCGGGCTTCCACCAGAGCGAGTTTGCAGCGAGACCTTTTACGCCTTTGAGAGTGGCCACAAACGTCACACCATTGTCCGCAGCCAGCAACGGGTCTTCGAGCGTGGCAAAAGTAGCGCCGGTCGCGCCTGCGGGCGAACCGGCTTGGGCGAGGATTTCAAAAGGTGAGGCGCTGTCGCCGGTGAAAATTGCTTTCGCGTTTGTCTTCGTCACACCGCCCGCGCCGACTTTCATCGTTCCGAGAAAAGTATTGGTGCCATTGTCATTCATCGCGGGGAATCCGTAGCTGGCAAAAGTGGCTCCACTGAGGGCGGGCGCTGCGCTTGTGCCAATGGCACCGCTGAGGGAGACGATGGCAGCATTTCCGCCTGCTTTTGCTGTCACGATGCCTTGTGTTTTGTCGGTGAAAAAAGCGAGTGCCATCACGGTGCCGGTGCCGGGATTCGTCAGCCAGCCTCGGCCTTGGCCTGCGGAGTCTTTGCCCGGCACAAAGCTCACGAGCGTCTTGATGATCTTGCCGGAGACGGTGTCGCCTTCGCGCAGCGCCAGTCTCAGAGCGCCCGTACCGTCTTTAATCCACAGACCGAGATCATTATTCGAGGTGGCTTTGAGCAAGCCTGTGCCGCCGGAAAGCTCGGCGAAAATACACAGGCTACTGCCGGAAAGAGCGGCGACTTCAAAGTTTTTGAACACCGCTCCGCCGACAGTTTGTGTTCCATCAAAACCCGGCGCAACATCGCCAGTGCGGGCTTCGATGGCCGGTGTCCCATTCGCCGCAAAACCGAGCACAATTTCCGATGCGGCCTTTGGCACGCCCGCGAGCGTGGCTAGGCAAACGACGCGCCCGTTTTCGATCACCGGGTCCGTGAAACCCTTGAAAGTTGCCCCCGCAATTCCGTTCAAATCGTCGCCAAATTTTGCGAGGCAGACATCGGTGAACAAGCCCCGGCCTTTTCCGTCGCTGTCGCTTCCCCACTGCACGAGATATGCGACTTTGCCCGCTGCATCTATTGCCGGGATGCCAAATGTTTTCACCTCAGCGTCTGCCGGTGGACCGTCGGGCGTTCCCGCTCCGGGCGGCGTGCCGCCAGCTCCGAGCACGGGCGTGGGAACGGAATCGGTCGGGCGCACGGTGACGGTGAACGTAGTGCTTGTTTCATTCGCCGCTGCGTCTTTCGCAGTCAGTGTGACATCCACTTCGCCGATGACGGTCGCCGTGCCGGGGAGTGGAGACTGCGTCACGCTTGTCACGCCCACGTTGTCGCTCCGAGCAGCGGTACCCGTGTAATCGGGGAGCGTCCCCGCATAGACGGTGAGGTCGTTTGTTGGCGCGGTGATGGACGGCGCGTCGTTGTCCGAAATAGTCACGGTAATCGTCCCGTTTGCAGTGCCGCCAAAGCCGTCGTTCACCGCGTAGCCGAGCGTGGCATCGCCAGCAAAATCTGCTGCGGCAAGAATAGAAACATCCTTCCCGCTTGTGCCGGTCACGGTGAGATGCGCGTCGGGCATCGTGGCGCTCAACGTCAAGGTGTCGCCGTCTGTATCCGTGTTTGCAAAGGGAAGCGTGATCGTTTTTGCATCGCCTGTCGTGGCGGTGGCGGTGCCATCTAACGCGGCGGGCGCGGTATTCGCCGTGATGAACGAGAGAATGGTGCTGTTTGATGTGCCCAGCAAATTCGTCGCACTGGCGCGGTAAAAATAAACGGTGTGAGGAAGCAGTCCCGTGATGCTGCGAGTCGTGGAGACTGCTACTGCTTCGGAGCCGATTGCTTCGCCCGCTGTGGTAGTCACGCCGGTGTTGAGCGTCGCATCAGTCGAGTATTGGAAAGCCACGCTCGTCGCTGCGCCATTGCTGCTTGTAGAGGCGGTAAGCGTCGTGCCGGTAGCGGTGATTGCGCCAGCCTTGCGCGTGAACGCGGCAGGCGCGGCGGGGGAGTCGGCGAGCTGCTCTTCGACTCCAGAACTGCCGTTATTGTAACCACCCACCGTGCGACCGCGTGCGCGCAATTTGCAAGTAACCGGAAGCGATAGTCCGGTGAGTTCCCAACTCGAAGTCGCTCCGATGCGCACACCTTCACCGAGCGGGGTCCAGTTTACTCCGCCATCTGTACTGAGTTCAAAGGTGGCAGCCGAAACCTCCTGCGCAGAAGATTCGCGTGTCCAGACCACGCGAGATGAAGTAGGAGCACCGAGATTCCGAACGGCTTCGTTGTTGTAAAAGCGTGCGATTCCCGGACGCGCCACGCCGTTCAGCGTTGTGAATTCTCCGGCGATTACCGCCATTCCATTCGCCTGCACAGCGAGGGTGTTCGCGATGGAATTTGCGCGCACCTGGCCAAAATCCAAATCGAACGAGCCATTTGAATTTAGCCGCGAGAACCACACATTCTCCGGATCGCTCCCGGCGTTGTACTGGCCGATATAAAGTAGCTTCCCATCCGCCTGCGGCACGATGCCGCGATAGAACGTATTCGCCGCGCCGCCGGGGCCATTAAAGCCCGTATCCAACGCGCCATCGGCATTCAGCCGCGCAATTCCGCGAATCCCGCCGGTGCCATTCACGCTCGTGAACTGCCCGCCGATGATGATCTTCCCGTCCGACTGCACGGCGACGCAATAAACGATGGAGCCAAAGCTGCTACCCACGCCATCGCCGCCCACGTTGAAATTGGCGTCCAGCGTTCCGTTTGATTCCAGCCGCGCAATTCCGTTTATCGCGACGCCGTTCACCGTCTTGAACCAACCGCCGAGCAGCAGCTTCCCATCGTCCTGCCGCGCAAGGCTGAAGACCACGATGTCGGTGCCGGAGCCGCCCACATTGAAGCCCGTATCGAGCGAGCCATTTGCATCCAGGCGAGCAAAGTGACCAGCGGCCACGTTGTTGATCGTCGTAAAAAACCCGCCGATAACAATCTTCCCATCCGGCTGAACCACCATGCACCCCACGGAATTATCTGCTCCAGTCCCCGCATTAAAATTTCCATCCACTGTGCCATTCGCATTCAGCCGAGCGAGTCCGCCAAATCCGCTGCTGCCATTCACGCTAGTGAAGTTCCCGCCAATCATGATTTTTCCATCAGCTAGCACAGCAAGGCACGAAATGCTGCCCGTTGTAGTGGTCGTAAAACTGGAGTCTATGCTGCCATCAGGATTGATTCTGGTGAGCGTGCTTGTAGGGCCGCCGCCGGGCGTAGCGCAGACGATCAATTTACCATCGCCCTGCATCGCGGAGTGAAAAATAATACCGCCCGTCACGCTCGGAGCATAAGCCTCATCCACCGTCCCTGGAGCCTGCGCACGCAGCGCAGGAGCAACTAGGCCGATAGCAAAAATAAGCAGTAAGCGGGTGAGTAAGTTGTGAATCATAAACAGGGTTCCCATAGCTCAGTGCGCACGAACGTAGCTAGTGTAATGTAGTTTGCTGCCAGTGCTATGTGCGGGCTAAGTGTGCGCGGCACCCATTTAGCGCAATCAACAAAAGGGAAGTCTTCTGTTGACATTCCAAGCCCGATTCATAGCTTCCGCGCTCCTTTTTCTAAGAAACACTGATCTATGGCCAATACCAAATCCGCCGCAAAACGCGCACGCCAAACCGTCCGCCGCACATCCCGTAACCGCAAGGTGAAAGCAACCATCAAAGGCGAACTCAAAGGCATCCGTGCCGCAATCGCTGGAGGCAAAAAAGACGAAGCAACAAAGCTCCTCAGCGAAGTGAGCAGCGTTCTCGACCGCGCCGCCAAAACGAACCGCGTTCACAAAAACAAAGTGAACCGCCACAAGAGCGACCTCGCGAGCCAGATTTCGGCGCTCAAGTAACATCAAATTTTCGGCAAGCCATTTTTGGCTTTTGCCGCGTATTCTCGGAAAGAAGCATCCGGGATGAAACCATACCGACTCAGCAGGCAC
>JANMLS010000049.1:0-25378 GCA_031372675.1 Verrucomicrobiaceae bacterium | reverse complement strand
TCCAGCTCTACACGGGATTTATTTACGAAGGCCCAGCGCTGGTATCGCGCTGTGCAAGCGCCGGTCGCAGCCTATAATCTCCGGCCTAATGCCCAAGCCTTGCACCGTCGCCGAACCATCCGAACTCCTCGCGTTTCTTTTCGCCGCGTGGCCGGATTTGAAGAAGAAACAGATTCGCACTTGGCTGAAGTTTCAGGCCGTCACGGTGAATGGCCGGCCCGTCACTCAGTTCGATCATCCTTTGGAAAAAGGCGATGTAGTTTCCGTCCGCACGGATCGCTTCGCCGTCCCGAAAACCACGCTGGCAAAGGGAATGAAGGTGTACTTGGAGGACGGCGCAATCATCGTCATTGATAAACCGGAAGGGCTTCTCAGCATCGCCAGCGAAGCCGAGCAGGAGCGCACCGCGTATTTCCAGCTCACCGATTATGTCCGGCAGGGACGGCCTGAATCCAAGGCGCGCATCTGGATTGTGCATCGGCTGGATCGCGAGACTTCCGGCCTCATGGTTTTTGCAAAAACGCCGCAGGCAAAAGAGACGCTGCAAGGCGGCTGGGAGCAAATCGAGAAGCGATACGAGGCCATCGTCGAAGGCAGACTGCCAGCGGAAAAAGGGACATTTGATTCGCATCTCGACGAAACCAATCCGTATCGCGTGCGCAGTGCAGCACCCGGCCCGCAGACGCGCCGCGCCGTGACGCACTATCGCGTGCTCGCGCACAAAAATAACCGCAGCCTTGTCGCGCTCACTTTGCAAACAGGCCGTCGGCATCAAATCCGCGTCCACCTCGCCGACGCCGGTTGCCCCATCATCGGCGACGAAAAATACAACGCCCGGACTGACCCAGCAGAGCGGCTCGGCCTTCACTCCTGCGGCATCGTTTTTCCGCATCCCGTGACGGGCGAGAAAATGGAGTTTCAATCGCCGCTCCCTCGCGATCTCGCACGGCTTTTTTAGACTTCAATTCGGCACAATGGAGACGGCTCTGCCATGACTCGCGCGCGCTTTGCGTTCCTGCGAAATCTCGCTTGTTTTTTAGTCGGCTTGATCGGCGTGTGCGGCGCAATTCACGCCACATTTCCCGTGAGAGAAGATGTCCCCGTGATGAGCGCGAAACTGCGATGGCTCGAAGCGCATGGAGAGCGCTACGATACCGTATTCATCGGCTCCAGCCGTGTCTTCCACCAAGTCATCCCATCCGTCTTCGACACGCGGCTTGCAGAGCTTGGGAAGCAAAACCGCTCCTTCAATCTCGGTGCCGACGGAATGAATTTCCCGGAGATATTCTTCGCAGCGGAGCAAACAGTGAGACGCATTCCGCAATTGCGCCTGCTCGTGCTGGAACTCGGCAACATCCAGCGCGGACTCGAAGACGAATCCGTGAGAGCGCTTTACTGGCACACGCCAGAGCTTACTTGGATGACCATTCGCTCAATCGCAGGCTCCGATTCCGATTGGTCAAAAAAGGCCCATCTTATTTCCGGCCACATCGGGCTTTTTGCTCGAAACTGGGCGAACCTCGGCAGAGGCCAGCAATGGCCGCGCATCATTCACGAAAAGCCTGCCGTTGTTCCCGTGGGCGAAGACGGATGCGATGTCGTGCAGCGTTTTATGGATGCCGCACAGAGCGCCGAATTTGAAAAACTGAAATCGAAACGCGCTGAGGAAGGCGCAACTCCCGTCCTCAACGATCCCTCGCTCTCAGCGGGTCTGGAGCGCTTCACCGCGCAGATGCGAGCGCAGGGAGTGAAGGTCGTATTTGTGAAAATGCCCGCATTTCGAAAGACAAACCCACCGACTCCCAATGCCGACATGCTCGACTTTGATTCCCCGCAAAACTTCCCCGAATTGTGGGAAGCAAATGACCGTTACGATCCACATCATCTAAATCTGAACGGCGCTCGGATTTTCACCCGCCTCCTCGCCGAGCGGATTTCCGCGCTGGTGGAAGATTCAAAACGCTGAATTTATTTCCTGCCGCCGAGGATTTGAGCTTTGAGCGCGGCGAGAGTGATGCCGTCGCCGGGGTTGTGGGCGATTTCCGCGTTTTCGCGGTCAAGCATGGTGCGCTGTGCATCGGTGAGAGCAGGCCCGTGGTCTTTGGCGAAAATCACGTCCCACAAGTCTTCGACGAGCTGCACTTGCTCGGGTGTGCTGAGGCGGCTGAATTCATTCAGAATGGCGGTGCTCATGTCTGCTAAAGTAGCAGAGTGAGAGCGTGCGACAAGTTCTTAGCCGGATGTTTTTCTTGTCGCGCCCGTGCATTTGCCAAAAAGTGCGCGTCTTTATTTTTATGACCGAGCCAGCCATTACCAAAGAAGTCATCGCCAAACACGGAATCACCGACGACGAATATGCACGCATTCTGAACATCCTCGGACGCGAGCCGAACTTCACGGAGCTGGGCATTTTCAGCGTCATGTGGAGCGAGCATTGTTCGTATAAAAACACGAAGCTGGAGCTGAAAAAGTTCCCCACGACGGGGCCGCTCGTTCTGGTAAAAGCGGGCGAGGAAAACGCGGGCGTGCTCGATATTGGCGACGGCTGGGCGGTGGCGTTTAAGATGGAGTCGCACAATCACCCAAGCGCGATTGAGCCGTTCCAAGGCGCGGCGACGGGCGTGGGTGGAATCATCCGCGATATTTTCACGATGGGTGCGCGGCCTGTGTTCTCGCTGAACTCGCTGCGGTTTGGGCCGATTCACGGCGACACGGAGCAACACAAGTGGAACCGCTCGCGCTTCAAGGGCGTCGTCGAGGGCATCGCGCATTACGGGAATTGCATCGGCATCCCGACCATCGGCGGCGAGGTGTTTTTTGATGAAAGCTACAACGGCAATCCGCTCGTAAATGTGTTCTGCCTCGGCGTGCTGCGGCATGAGCAAATCGCACGCGGCGCGGCGAAGGGCGTGGGGAATCCCGTCTTCTACGTGGGCGCGGAGACGGGGCGCGATGGGCTGGCAGGCGCGGCTTTTGCGTCGCGGGATTTGACGGAGGAATCGAAGGAAGATCGTCCCGCTGTGCAAGTGGGCGACCCGTTTCGCGAGAAGCTGCTGATGGAGGCGTGCCTCGAACTTTTGACGACGGATGCGGTGGCGGGAATACAGGACATGGGCGCAGCGGGGCTGACTTGCTCCACCTGCGAAACTGCGAGCCGAGGCGGGACGGGCGTGGAGATCGAGCTGACGAAAGTGCCGCGCCGCGAAGTGGGCATGACACCTTACGAGACGATGCTCTCGGAGTCGCAAGAGCGGATGCTCATCATCGTGAAAAAAGGCCACGAACAGACGGTCGTGGACATCTTTGAAAAGTGGGACTTGCCGTATGCGGAAGTCGGCAGCGTGAAGGACGACGGAATGATGCGCGTGACGGAAAACGGCAAGACGGTGGTGGAAATCCCGGCGGCGAAACTCGCTGATGATGCGCCAGTTTACGCCCGCGAGTGGAAGGCGAAACCTGCGCCTGCGCCGATTGATTTTTCGACCGTTCCCGCAGTGGATGAAAAGGACGCTCTGCTGAAGCTGCTCGCGCATCCCACCATCGCCAGCAAGCAGTGGGTGTGGCGTCAATACGACCACATGGTGCGTGTCGGCTGCGCGGTGCTTCCGGGCAGCGATGCGGCGGTTTTCATCATCCGCGAGGCGAATAAAATTGTCGCGGCGACGAGCGACTGCAACTCGCTCTACTGCCTGCAAGACCCACGCGAAGGCGCACGCATCGCCATCGCCGAAGCCGCGCGAAATCTCGCCTGCTCCGGCGCACGCCCGCTCGCGGTAACGGATAATTTGAACTTCGGAAATCCGCACAACCCCGAACTTTTCTGGCAGCTCCGCGAGTGCGTGGAAGGACTCGCCGAGGGATGCCGCGAATTTAATACGCCCGTCACCGGCGGCAACGTGTCGCTTTACAACCAAAGCCCAGCGGGAGCAATCGACCCGACGCCTACAGTCGGCATGGTCGGCATCATTGACGACGCCGCGCACATCACCACGCAGGCGTTCAAGGCGGCGGGCGACGTCATCATCCTCGTCGGCCCCGTCATTGATCCGGAGGCCGGGCAACTCGGCCTCGGCGCATCGCACTACATAAAAGTCATCGCCGGAAAAAAAGCCGGACTCACGCCGCGCCTCAATTTCGCGCTGGAGAAAAAAGTCCAGTCCACCGTGCTCGACCTCATCCGCGACGGACTCGTGAAAAGCGCACACGACACCAGCGAAGGCGGCCTCGCCGTGGCGCTCGCCGAATGCTGCATCAGCGGCGGAATCGGAGCCACCATCACACTCGCCGACGGCCCTGCGCTTTCAAAATACCCCGCCCACGCAGCCCGCGCAGGCATCCTGTTTGGCGAAAGCCAGTCGCGCATCATCATCACCGTCGCGCCCGAAAACGCCGCCAAAGTCCTCGCCGCCCTCGCGAGTCTGCCGCACAGCCAACTCGGCACCACCGGCGGCGAAACGCTCTCCATCACCGCCCTCGGCCACACACTCAAAGCCGAAGTCGCCGCCCTCCGCGCCAACTTTGAAGACAGCATCCCGAAAGCGATGGCGTCGTAGGCTCGCCGCTACGGTTACTTACGGCTTCACCACGCGGAGGCGCATGAATTGCGGGCTGCTCGCGGCGTTTGCGGTCCACGTTTCGGTGGCGGTGTTGTTGCCGTTATTGATGTGGGCGGTGCGGGCGGTGTTGGTGGTCCAGTTCACGAGGTCGGTGCTGACTTGGACTTGAAGTGTGAGATCGTCGGCGGCGAGGCGGCGGGGGAAGGTGATTTGCAGGCGTCCGTCCACGGTGCGGGCGGCGGTGATTGGCGCGGAGTTTTTCACAGCGTCGCTGGTGGAGAAAAAATGCTCCGTGAGCGCCGGGATGCCGTCTCCATCTAAATCGGCGAGAGCGGTGCCGGTAAATGGAAACGCGGTGTCGCTTGCGGCGGGGTTGCCGTGGATTGCGGTGCTGGTGCGCCAACTGGATGCGAGTGTGGGCGCGGCGGGATTGGCGAGCACGAGGCTGTATCCATCGCCATCTGCGCTGTCGGGCCACGGAGCGGCGTCTTGGTAGTTTAGCGAAAAGAGCGGGGTCGCGTCGAGGGAGAGCGTGAGCGTGTCGCCGTCGTTTCCGAGGTTGTCAAAATAAACGCCGCTCACGGGCAGATTGATGCCGTAGCGCTGCTGAAAGGAATACATGCTGCCGCCAAGGATGAGCCTGCCTCCGGGCGGGATCACGATATCGCGATTATCGGGGAAATCGTAGCTGATGCCTGCCGTGAATTTCGCGCCGCGCAGATTGATCGCGTAGGATTTCGGGTTCCACAGTTCGATGAACTCTGCGTCGTCGTCGCCCTGCGCGTTGTAGTGGATTTCGGAAAATAGCACATCGCCCGGCGCGAGCGCGGTGACGGTGTAAAATGCTTCGTTCAGTGCGCTCCAAGTCGTGCCGGTTCGCGAACGTGCGCGGAGCCAGGTGTTTTGCGAAATCGTCGTGGTGCTCGCTGCGGTTGCAGCGGGATTTACGTTGCCGCCGGGAAGTCGCGGGTCGCTGCCATCGGTCGTGAAATAGACCGTCGCGCCGCTCACGGGGAAATTGACCACGGTGCCCACGCTGACGGTGCTGCCAAGAAACGCGGGCGCAACTTGCGTCGGGTAGTAGCCAACTGTCTGAAGCTGGCCGATCACAGTCGCAGTGCGACTTGGGAAGAACGTGTTCAGCGTTTGGTCGCGATACGCCAGCCACTCAGTTGGCGTGCGGTAGTGTGAAGTGCTCACGGTGCTCCAGCGGGCGGCGTCGGCATAAAATGCGCGTTCGATTTCCGCGCACATCGGCGTGAGTCGGGCGATGTTTGCAGCAGGAGTGAGCGGCCCATTTCCAAAAAGCATCTTGTGAATCCGGTCGGCTACGAGGATTTGGAAATCTGCGTCGCCGGAGTAGTGGAGCGCGGAGAGGATGCCGCCGGGACCGTCGCCGTTCTTCCTTCCGGTATTTGGAGCAGGAGTGCGCTCGGTGTTGTTGGTGTTGCTGTCCCAAGCATTGACTGCAAGCCAGCCATCGGCGTCGTTCAGCCAGAATTTCTGTCCACTGCCGATGTCGTTTGGGCCGGTGCTGCGCCACTCGTTTTCGGAGTTTCCAAACATCCACATCACCATGAAGTCCACGTAGCTGTTCACGTCCAAATATGGCTTCACTGCGGCGTAGTTGGTGCGCAGCGATTTGATGCGCGTCCACGCGGTGCCGTCGCCATCGTAGGGATCGGCGGGATCGGCCCATCCACCGACATTGTAGTTGCCGTTGATGCTCTCGACGGAGGAATCCGGCCCGCCGAAATACGCCTTGTGGTGGTCGCCGCCCCACCGCTCGCGGAGATGAAAGAGGCCGTGGTAACTCCCGTTCAAATACATGTGAACGAAGCGCCCGTGCGTGCTGAATTGTCCCATCTCAAACATCACCGCGTCGGTGAACATATTCGACATCGAAAAGCCACGCAGTTTCATGTCGTGCGAGCCGCTGCGAAGTTCGAGTTGGTCGAAAGTATCCACTGGTTTCCATCCTTGTGCGTAGTTGGTGAAGACGCCGGGAATCTTGATGCTCGTCGCTCCGTACTCGGCCTTGAATCGAAAGCGGAAGCTCTTTTTCGCGAAGGCCGTAAAAGCCCCACCGAACAGCTCCACGCCTGCATTTTCCTGCACTCCCACGCCGGTGGTCGGGATGTATTCAAACGAGCACAGCGCATCCGTTCCGTTCACAATCGTGTTGGGCGTGACCATCGAGATGCTCGGCAAATCGGTGAGCGCGGCAATCATTTGCGGGCCGTAGGTCGCGTGCTGTGTGATGCCCGTGCTCATGGTCGGCTGCGTGACGACATCGGCGGGGAAAATGTAGGTGTTCGTGTCCACATTCGTCGGCGCAAAGTTGGTTTTGAACGCTGCTGCGCGAAGCGTGGTCGTGGAGGAAATGTTCAGCGGGCCGGTGTAAATCGTACCCGTCGTAGAAGTCGGCTCCTCGCTGGTGGTGGTGTAGCGAATTTGTGCGCCAGGAGTGATCGTTGAAATCACGACACTTTGCGCGGTGGTGAAAATGCCGCGCTTTATGGAGAAGCTCGTGTCCTCCACGACGCCGTCGAAGCCCGTGCCGTTTGCCGCGCCGGGCGTGGCTGGTTTGAAGTATTTCGCCAGCCCGCCAACGATGCCGTAGCTGGACCGCGCATACTGTTTCGGGAACTTGAGCGTGGTCGGGTAATCGGACGGGAATCGCTGCACGAGCGCACCGCCGGGTGTGGAGAGCGCGAGGTATTCGCCGCTGGCTGCGAGGTTGAAATTCGTATGAAGAGGGGCATGGGGAACTGCGCGGTTTTTTTGCGAAGCAAAGACGACGAGGTAGCCGCCGGGCGGGATGTTTGAGAGCGGGAACGTCCATTCGTCGCCCGCGAGAAATGTGTCGGTGAGCGTGTAGCCGACGAGATTTAGCGTGAAGGCGTTGGGATTAAACAGCTCGATCCAGTCGGGCCGGTCGTCGTCTTCGTCGCGCAACAATCCGTCGGCTGCTTGAAACTCCGAGATGCTCGGATGCAGCGTCGCGGAGTTTTTCGCGATGACGATGCTCACGGCGGAAGACAGCCCCTCGCTATTCGTGGCGGTGAGCGTGTAGGTCGTCTGCGTCGCCGGAGCCACCGTGGTCGCGCCCGTAGCTGCGACGGTGCCGATGCCGGAAATAGAAACGCTGCTCGCGCCGGTCACGTTCCACGAAAGTTGAGCATTGGCTGGCAGACCGGCACCGCCGATGTTTCCAGCAGTCGTGAGGAATGAGACGGCGGGCGGTGGCAGTAGGTCTTCGTGTGACTTCACATCGTCGAACCAAAAGCCGGGACTGCTGCCATTTACCGAGGTGAAATTGATGAGCGTGGGTAAGCTGGTCGCTCCGGATGCGGTTTGTGAGTAGGTGAGATTCGCGACGCTGCGGGTGAACTCGGTGGAATTTGCCTCACTAAGCGCGATGTCGTAATTCCACCCCGCAGTGCCGAAATTGCGCCCCGTGATGCGGATGCGATACACGTTTTTCGTATCACCCGCATCTGCCAGATCGCCGTCCCCATTTGCATCCGTGGAAGCGAGCAAAATGCCTAGCGAGGGCAGCGAGACGAAGGCGGCAGCGGCATCGCTATAAACGGAAAATGCGCCCGCTTCGTAGCGAAGATTGATCCCCGTCGTCTGTCCGCCGAGGGCGATGATGTGGTTAAATGCGCGGCTCGATGTAGAGCGGACGGCAAAGTAACTTTCGACCCACCAATCCGCACCCCAATCGACCGTTTGCGACATCGCCTGCCCGGACGCAGTAAGGCGTACGCCCTGCGTCGAACCCGGAGCAATGCCGGCCACCGCTGCGGGTGAGCCAATATTCATCCACCCAGTCGTAAATGGCGTCGCTTGGAAATCACGGTTCGTGAGCGCAGACGCGCTTGCGACGATCAAAAACGACACAACCGCGAATGCTCTGAGTGAGTTCAGCACTTTGGTCACGGCACGGATGGATCGGGTGGGTGTTGGAGTATTGTTTGGGGTCACGAATGGGTACTGATGCGGGTTGTTTGGGTCAGTTCGGGAGTGAACTTGGGTTGTTAAAAATCAAAATAGTCGTCCCTGAAGAATGGCAACAGGTTTTATTTCAAAGCAAATGCCTGCCAGCAGGGTCTAATGCGTTGATATGAAAAAACTTCTCGCGCTCATTTCATCGCTGTTTGTCACATCCGCATCCGCCGCTCCGCTCGCCGTGGGTGCCGCCGCGCCGACGCCCACTGCAAAGGATCAAGAAGGGAAAGCTGTCGCCTTTGCCGATGTCTATGCGAAGGGTCCCACGCTTGTTTATTTCTACCCAAAAGCAGACACGCCCGGCTGCACAAAGCAGGGCTGCTCGCTGCGTGATTCGTGGACGGATTTGACGGCAAAAGGCGTGCAGGTTCTCGGCGTGAGCGGCGACAAACCGGAATCGCAAAAGAAGTTCCGCGAGAAACACTCGTTCCCCTTCCCTCTTATCGCGGATGACGAGGGCAAAGTGGCCACGGCGTTCGGCGTGCCGCAGCGGGTTTTCGGTATTTACGCGCGGCAATCCTTCCTCGTGAAGGACGGCAAAATCGCGTGGGTGATGACCGAAAAAACAAGCACCGATAAGCACGCCGCCGATGTGTTGAAGGCGCTGGAGTCGCTGAAATAAGCGCTCTGAATCACTTCACCGCGCTGAGGCCCGGTCCGGTCAGCGCTTTTGTGTGCATCTTGCCGTCGCGACTCGCGAAGATGCCGGGATGTGTTTTTTCCCATCCGGCATTTGCCGAGGGCACGTATTGGCGCGAGTTGGCCTCGATGGTGGATAGCCCAAGAATGTTCGCCGCGATGCCCGCCGAATGGACGAGCGATGCGCCGGGGCAAGTGAGGTCCTGCACGCACATAAACATGTCGTATTTTCGCCCAGCCGCCGCCATCAGAATCGCGTGCGACTGGCCTTTGCAGGCTTTCAGGCAAGCGCCGGTGTAGCCCATTTCACGCGCCAAAAGCAGGCTCTCCAAATCGGTGAGCGATTCATCAATGACCACCGGGCGCAGCTTCGCGGCGGCGTGCATGAGGTTCTGGCGATTCGCCCGCAAGTCGCGCTGCGTAGGCTGCTCTAAATACTGGATGCTCTCGATTGCAAGCGGCGCCTGTTCTTTCACTTTGCGCAAGTATTCCAAAACGTAATCCGCGTTCGGGCAGCGTTCATTGAAATCGCTGCAATACTTCCACTCCACATCGGGTCGCGCTTCGCGAGCCACGCGATCAATTGCGACTGTGCGGGCGATGTCCCATTCGAGATTTTCGCCCTGCAATTTGATTTTAATGCGCTGCAAACCATCGCGCTTGATCCACTCGCTGAGAGTTTCGGGAAGGCCGTCGTTGAGCCGCTCTTTCAGCTCGGAGTCTGCGACGGCGTCCAGTCCGCCGACGGAGTGAAACATCCAAATCCAATCACGCGGTTTTGCCTCCACGGAATTTTCCATCGACTCGCCTTTGAAGTCTGCATTCAGGTAGCGCGAGAGATCATGGCCGAGCAATTCGGGGGAGTAAGTTTTGTAGCAACTCACGCCCAAAGATTTCCCCATCGCGTCGTGCAGAGCAGCGTCAAACGCGCTCGCTGTGACTTGCGTGCAGAGCTTTGGGATCGGCGTGGGCAGCACCATTTCGCGGGAAAGTTCGGCGGCGGCTTTGAGATATTCCGGCTCAAGCTGGTGGTTGATTTCAATCGGGTGCGCCCGTTCCTTGAAGCCTTCCGTGATCTTCGCGATGCGCACGGCCAGCGCTTTCATGGCTTTCATCGTGGCATCAAAATCCATCTCTTTGGATGGATAAGACCAGACGTTGCCGAGCGGCATGGAGCCAAAGCCTTTCGTGATTTTCCCCGCAGCGTCGGAGACTTCGATGGTCACGTTCAGCAAGGTCGTGCGCTCCACAGCGATGCCGCCAAATTTGTACGGAGTGCGGTAGCGAAATTCTTCAAAAGCGAAGTGCAGGCTCTCGATGCGGATGCCATTTTTTGCGGCCATTTTAATATGCGGAGTGGTTTCGGAAGCAGCCGCACTAAAGGCTCCCAAGGTGCTGAGGGCGATAAATCGGCGGCGGGAAAATGATTTCATGAGATCAGCGTTGTGGTGGTGTTTGGGTTTCACGCTGGATCGTTTTGAAAACGGCTTCGAGCTTTGCTTTCGCGGCGGCGGCTTCGGGGTCGCTTTCATCGGCTGGTTTTTCGAGCGGCAGGGCGCGGGCATCAATGAGTTTGCCGCTGTTGCGGAAAAGGCGGAACTTGCCATCGAAGAGAGTTTCCCCGCCGTGTCGTTTGCCGAGGGCGTTGTGCGTCCAAGCGCGTGGAATGCCGGGTTTGCCGTGGAATTGGGCCACGAGACTGCGGCCATCAATGGCGATGTTGGCGGGGATTTTTGTCCCAGAAATCTCACAGATGGTGGGGAAAAGATCGACCATGTCCACGAGGTCGTCGCAGCTTTTTCCAACGGGCACGGAAGGCGGTCCCCAGACGAGAAGCGGGACGTGGCAGCCGGCATCGTTGAGCTGGAATTTGCTGCCGTTCACGTTGCCAGCGGTCGTGTGGCGTGTGTGTGGCTTTTCTCCGGGCTGATCGGCTTTTGGGTTTTTGAAGTCGGATTCCCAAGTGCCATTGTCGCCCATGAAAATGACGTAGGTGTTGTCGCGGATTCCGAGCGCTTCGACTTCATCCAAAAGCCTCCCGACCAGCTTATCCATGTAGTGAATGAAGTTCGGCTGGCTGGCCTCGCGCTTCAGCCTGCGGTCATCCGGCGTCTCCACCACAGGCCAATGCGGCAGTAGTTCGTTGTGCAAAATCAGGAAGGGTTTTTCCGCAGCTTTCGCATCGCGCATTTGCTGAATCACGTAGTCGGCAAGCACGTCCGGGCCGAAGCGTTCGGCGATGTCTTCGCGTATTTTTCCGTCCTGATTATATGTCGGATTCCAATGGCGGTCGGTTTTCGCGCCGTCGCGCCAGATTTGCCAAACACACCACGAATCAAAGCCAGCATCGCGGATGTGATTCGGATGATGCTGGATCGTCGCGAGCTGCCATTTTCCCGTGACGCTCGTGCGGTAGCCATTCGTGCGGAGCTGCTGCGCGAAGGTGGGCATTTTCTGAAAATCCACCTTCTGCTTGGTGCCTGTCGCCACGGGCAGCACATCGAAATGTCCGTGGCGGCTTGAGTAGATGCCGGTGTGAAGGCTGACCCGCGACGGTGTGCAAACCGGACTGGTGTAGGCGCGGTTAAACTTCACGCCCTGCTTGGCCATGCGGTTGAGATTCGGCGTTTCAAAATCCAGACCGCCGTAGCAATTCAGCGCCTCGTAGCCGATGTCGTCGGCAAAAATGAGCAGGATGTTCGGTTTAGCCGGTGCGGCGTTCGCGACACAGTTGAGCAGTGTCAGAAGCAGGGTGATGAGGTGCGTCAGCGGGTTTTTCATGATGAATCAGATGGGAAACTATTTCGCGTGTGGGTTACGCAGGATGTGTTGGAGCCAATCCCGCATTTGCTGCCGCTCGGGCGTATCACGGTGCAGGACAGTGACTCCATGGTTGACCCAGAGGAGATCGATAAATTTGAAGTTTCCTCGGGGGTGATGCCGGGCGACAAACTGGCGGGTGCGCTCGATCTCCGTCAGCGGCTCCATACGCAACTCGGCCTTTGCGGCGGCGAAGGTGTTCAGATTTTCGCCCTTGATGGCCTGAAGCAATTTTACGTGGTTGAGCGTGCGCGAGCCATACTCGCCGGAGATCAACTGTGGCGTTTTTCCCAGCCGTCGCAAACGCTCCGCAGCACGTCCCTGTTCATCGGGTTTCATACCCCACGCCGTATGGCCGTCGTCGTAATGGCTGACAGCAATAACGGCCCGCCATAGCCCGGCGATTTGATCGTCATGCAGCCCGATATAATTGCAGGCGATTGCGCCGCGCGAGTAGCCCGTCAGGACGACCTGTGCGGAATCGCCGCCCCACTCCCGGCAGATCGCCGGCACCGCTTCCTTTGCATAGGCGACCGTGGCATCCACATCGCCCCACCATTCATCCATGTCCTGTTTGCCATCAGTGCTGACAAACGGCAGCACGGCCCAGATGAATCCCTTGCCGCCGCTGAGGGCGTGGCCGATCCCGCCGTTGTCCCGGACGCGGTTCTTGTTGCCGAGGTATTCGATGATGACCGGGAATCTTTTCCCCTTCTCCCAATCCGGCGGCAAATAAAGCGTGTGCGCAACTTCGTTGCCGGCGTACGACGGCAACGATTGCAGCACCATCTTGCCCGGAGCAGGTGCCCCTTCGGAAATAGCCGGATTTTTAACATCAGATGGAAATGTCATCACATCTGGACGACGCGACTCATCCGCCGCAAGCCCGGCCAGCGGCGCGAGCAGCAGGGTGGCGAGCACGATGCGGGCGGCATTGAAAATGGCGCGGTAATTCTGGGAGCGTGCTTGCGTGTTCATCGGTTGGGTTTCACGGGTTGATGGCTTTCCGGACTGTTATTTTTTCCCGCCTTTTTTCTGAGGCTTCTGCCCGGCGCGATCCGCTGCGCTGATGCAGTGGGAATCGGGATTCACGGGCAGCGTGGCTTTCCACTCCTTTGCCATTTCGGAAAGGCGGGCGACGATTTCGGGATGCTCCTTGGCCACATCCCTCGACTCGGCGCGGTCGTTCACGAGTTGGTGGAGTTCCACGCGCTTTTCGTCGTAGGTCATCGCTAGTTTCCAATCGCCCTCACGCACGGCGAGATTGGGCCAGAGGTCGCCGCCGCCACCGCCGCGCCATTCCCAAAAAATCGGGCGCGTGCGTTTCACGTTTTCGCCTTTAAAGGCAGCGAGCAGATTTTCTCCATCGCCCTTGTAGCTCGCCGGGAGCGTGATTCCCGCAGCGGCACACAGCGTCGGCAGCAGGTCCACAGCGGTGAAAGCGGTCATATCGTTTTTCACGCCCGCCGGAGTTTTTCCCGGCCAGCGAACGAGGAATGGCACGCGCACGCCGCCCTCGAAAAGGCTGCGCTTTCTCCCGCGCAGCCCGCCGGTTTCGCCGACGCTGTAAAAATTGCCGAAGCCGGACGCCCCGGCATCTTCATCACTGGCATTTTTCTTTTTATCTTTTCCGGTGTACTCTGGGCCGTTGTCGCTGGAAAACAGGACGATGGTATTGCCCTCCACACCGCTCTCTTTCAGCGCATCGAGGATGCGGCCCACGGCGTTGTCGCCATCGGTGATGACGGCGGCATAGACCTGCTTTTGTTTGTCGAGATGCTTCCACTTTTCCATCGAAGCCGCCGTGGGCACATGCGGCAGGTGGCTCTCGTGGATCCACGCATTGATAAAAAACGGACTGTTCGCGTTGGCCTTGATGAATGCCGCAGCATCGCGTCCACAAACGTGCAGGTCGGCGGACGGCCACTCGGCACCACCGTTGAAAACGCTGGCTTCATCGTAGCCGTATGCCTCCGGTTTCGGCGCACCCTGGGTATCGCGGTTGGTGAGGTGCCATTTTCCAAAATGCGCCGTGCGATAGCCCGCTTCCTTCAAAAAGCGCGGCAGCGTGGGTGCCTTCGCATCCAGCCAGTCCGGCATATTGCGCAAGGCGTTGCTCTTTGGAGCAGCGAAGTGCCCGTGAATCGAATAACGCGCCGGATATTGCCCCGTCATCACCGCCGAGCGGCTCGGCGAGCAGACGGGATTGAGCACATTAAACTGCTGAAAGTCCGTCCCCTCCGCCGCGAGTCGGTCGAGGTTCGGCGTCTTCAGCCACGGATGCCCGTGGCACGACAAATCCCCCCAGCCCCAATCATCCGCGAAAATGAAAACGATGTTCGGCTTTCGCGCAGCGGTCTCGGCGGAATGTAGTGGGGTAAAATGCGCGAGCAGCAGGGCGAGCAGCGTGATGAGTGGCTTCATGTCTGGGCGGGAATAGCAGACATAGCGCTTTTATCCCCGTAAAGCCCTTCTTCACATCGGGCCCACCGTTTTTTGGCATGGCAGACACGCCGGTTTTTGGGCCGGAAATACACCGCTGCCCGGCTTGCCAGGCGCGTTACCGCTGCTCCGATTTCGCCTCCAGCCAGCCTAGTGAAACGAGGAACTTATCCGCCTCGGCGAGGGTCGTCTCAGAATACTGGCCCTTATTGAAAAAACCATGGCCGACACCTTCGTAGCCGATCAGTTCGCAGCGGCTTCCGACTTTTTTCATCTCCGCAGCGAAAGCCTCCGCAGTCACATAAGGCACGGTCGTATCGTCCTTGCCGTGGAAGATGATCGTGGGTGGCGCACCTTTTTCCACATGGTGCGCAGGCGAGATTTTTTCCGGCTTCGTGCCGAAACGCTCCTCGGAAACCTTCGCGCCATCCGCATTAAATTTGTAGCCCTCAAGCGGTGCCAGCAGGAGTGCTGGATTGAACAACACCAGTGCGTTTGGCACAGCGCTTACGGACTTATCTTCGCCCGGCTCATCGAACTCCTCGATCAATGCAGTGCTCGCCGCCAGATGCCCGCCCGCCGAGCCGCCGCCAGCGGCGATGCGTTGCGGGTCGATGCCGAGTTTCGCGGCGTTTGCCCGCACCCAGCGCACGGCGGATCGGGCGTCGGCGACACACTGCACCGGCTTCACGCCATGCCGACTCTTAACGCGGTAGTCCACGGTGATCGCCACCATTCCACGCTCGGCCAGGTGCTTGCATTGCTGCTCAAATTGCGAGGGCGTCCCACCGGTCCAGCCGCCGCCAAAGAAGAACACGATGGCGGCTCGTTTGTCGGAAGGTTGATGATTCTTCGGGTTGAAAATCCACAGATTGAGCGACACGTCGCCGACGGTCTTATACGTCGCAACCGTCGCGCCCTCTATTCGCGAAAGAGGCTTCTCCTTTGCATACAAAGCCGGTGTAAGAAGCAGGAATAAAAACCACACCTTCCATGCGAAATGCAGGGTGAAAAATTTGCGGTAATAGGAGCGGTCTGTTGATGTGGTTGTGGTCATGGCGATTGGTTTTTATGGGATTGGATTTGTTACTTTGGTGGTGATTTTAGTGGCTTCGTTTCTGGAGCTGGCTCAGGCATTTTCGCATTGGAATCCAACTGGAAGGTGTCGCCATTTTGTAGTGGTAGTTGCTGCGGATGCCATCGCTGTCGGTCGCGTCTTTCGTCTTTGGGGTTTGCGCCTGCGCAAGCAGGCTGAAACCGATGGTGGCGAGGAATGTTTTCATAATGGCGATGTTGTGAAACTAAACGAATTACCGGAGCGAAACCCCGCCGTGCATGAATGGTTGCGCGCGCAAACTCTACTCGATTGTGATCGTCCGCCGGATTTCCTCGGTCTTGAAGCCGAGTGCGCTGGGCATCGCGCTGCCGGGAAGGATGGCCACGTCGTAGAGTTCGCGCACGATGCCCTCGATGGTGAGCGTGTGGGCGATCTCGCCTGTGCGTAGATTGACGACGAGTAATCCGCATCGCGGTTGCACGGCTTTTGCGGCGAGAGCTTCGTCGAGCGGGAGGCCGGAGAATGTGCGGTTCTCGCGGCAGGTGCTCAGGCCGATGACGGCGAAATCCCCGCAAATCGCGAGGCCGCGAGCGTAGCCGGGGCAAAAGCAAATCGGCTCAAATTTTCCGCTCGCGAGGTGGATGGTGCCGAACTCTCCAGCACCGCTGTTTAGCACGAAAAGCCTGCCATCGTGCCAGCGCGGCGAGTGCGGCATCGAGAGGCTGTGCGCGATGATTTCTTCGCTCGCGATGTCGAGCACCACGCCGCCATCGCGCCGTTTTTCGCGCCAGCCTTCGCGGGCGTCGCTCGCGCTCACGGCAGTGGCAAATGCGGGCGCACCGTCGCGCATGGCGAGGCCGTTGAGGTGGCAGCGGTCTTCGGCGGCGAGGTTGGTGATGAAGGGCGGCTTCCACACGACGCGGAAGCTGTGCGTCTCACTCGGCGCGGCGATGCACGAAAAAAGTGTGTTCACAAAAACCGGGCGCTGGTCGCGGTCGAGAGCGATGTCGTGCGCGTCCACATCGCCGGTGGTGTATCCGAGCTGCGGCACGTAGAGTCTGTCGTAGCCGCCGGGTTCCGTCGCGCCAGCAGGCAGCGCGTTTTCAAACCTCCAAATTTGATAGGCTGCGCTCACCCACAGCGTCTGCGCGTCGGGTGAAACGGCGAGGCCCATGCAGCGCTCGAAGCTGCGCTCGAAGACGGAGAGTTTCCCGTCCGGCTTTAGCCCGATGAGAAATAATTTGCCGCTCTGATACGTCGTGAACGCGAGGGACGCCCGCTGCTCGTGCAGCCACGAGGTGAAGTTGCGCGAGCTGGAGATTTCGAGCTGCGGAGGTGAGTCGGGCATGGCGTCGAATTAGCCGTGCGTCTTTGCAGGCGCGAGAATTTTCCCTGAGCTTACGGGCGTCTGCACAATGTTCATTTCCCAAACCAAGATTCTTCTGCTGTTACTAAAATGACACCAATGAAACGCATCCTCGCTCTCCTCGTAACGCCTCTTTTTCTCCTCACTCCCCCGCTGCAAGCCGCAGATGCGTCGCGGCCAAACATCGTGATTCTTTACGCGGATGACATGGGCTATGGCGACCTCGCCATCCAGAATCCGAACTCGAAAATTCCTACGCCAAATCTCGATCAGCTTGCTCGCGAGGGGATGCGATTTTCGGATGCGCATACATCGTCGGGCGTCTGCACACCGTCGCGCTACGCCTTACTCACCGGCACCCATCACTGGCGGAGTTTTTATGGAATCGTGAACTCTTTTGGCAAGCCGGTCTTCAAGGATGGCGAACTCACGATGGCAAAAATGCTGCGCGAAAAGGGATACGATACGGCGTGCATCGGGAAGTGGCATCTCGGCTGGAATTGGGACGCCATCCGCAAACCCGATGCGCCGAAGAAGCGGAATTTGCACACCGATTTCGACTGGTCGAAGCCCGTGCCCGGAGGCCCGCTGGACCAAGGCTTCGATTACTATTTCGGCGACGATGTGATCAATTTTCCTCCGTATGCTTGGATTGAAAATAACCGCCTCCTGCGGGCACCCGACAGCGATCTGAAGATGGAAAATCTTTCCGACCCTGCGAAGGAAGGAAGCTGGGAAGCGCGGCCCGGCCCGGCGCTGAAGGACTGGGATTTTTACAAAGTGCTGCCGACGCTTGTGGATAAATCCGTGGAGTATGTGCGCGGGCGTAAGAGTGCAGTAAAACCGTTTTTCCTCTACGTGCCCTTCCCCTCGCCGCACGCGCCGATCATCCCAAACAAAGAGTTTGATGGCAAATCGAAGGCCGGTCCTTTTGGCGATTTCATGGTGCAGACGGATGACGCCTGCGGGCGCATCCTTGCCGCGCTAAAAGAAATCGGCGCGGAGCAAAATACCATCGTAGTTTTCTCCGCTGATAATGGACCTGAAAAATACGCTTACGAGCGCGATGAGAAATTCGGCCATTGGTCCGCTGGCCCTTTGCGTGGGCTGAAGCGCGACATTTACGAAGGCGGTCATCGCGTGCCGATGCTCATCCGCTGGCCCGGCGTGCTCAAGCCCGGCTCGGTGTGCGACGCGCTCTTTTCGCAGATTGATTTGATGGCCACTTTTGCCTCCGTCACCGGCTACAAACTGCCGGAAGCTGCGGCGCTGGATTCGCATGATTTCCTGCCATTTCTCACCGGCAAAACGGAAGCCGCGCCGCGTCGCAGCCACATCCACAATACCAACGCTAATCAATACGCCATCCGCGACGGAAACTGGCTGCTGATTGACGCCAAGACTGGCTACGTCTCCGGCGTGAACAAGGAATGGGAAAAACGCCACGGCTACCCACCGGACGCGGAGGGAGCAGTGGAACTCTACGACTTGGCAAAAGACCTCGGCCAGAAGCTCGACCTCGCCACCGAGCAACCGGAAGTCGTCGCCAAACTCCAAAAGCTGCTGGCAAAAATTCGCGCAGACGGCCACTCCGCTCCCCGCCTCGCGAAACCGTAAATCTCCGCGCGGAAGCATTTCTCTAAACATCAGGCCATCCAGCGATTGCCTGTTTCACGACCTATGAAAACACGGCGTCACTTTCTTCGCAGCTCATCAGCACTCATCGCGCTGCCATTTCTGGAGTCGCTGGGCTTCAAGGCTTTCGCGGCTCCGGCAGCCGTCGCACCGCCCAAGCGCATGGTTTTCCTCGGCTTCGGCTGGGGTGTGACGAATGAGACTTGGTTCCCCGATGTGAAGCAGGTCGGCGCGGACTACACGCTCTCGGAAGGTCTCGCGCCACTGGCGAGGCACAAGAAGGATTTCACGGTCGTGCAAGGCTGCTCGAACAAGTTTGCGAATGAGGCGCATTGGGGCAGCACGTTCTGGCTCACAGGCGCGAATCGCTACGCGCAGCCGGGCCAGAGTTTTGCGAATAGCATCAGCGCGGACCAAGTCGCGGCGGCGCATCTCGGCGCAGACACGCGCTATACTTCCATCCAGCTCGATACGGCGGATTTCGATGCTTCCGGCCACGGCCCCGGCTCTTCTCTCGCTTGGGATAAACAGGGGAAGCCCATGTCGGGCATCGACAATCCCGTGCAGGTTTTTCATCGCCTGTTTTCGGATGAGAGCGTGCCGCTCAGTCAGCGGCAGGCGATGCTGGCGCAGAAGCGCAGCGTGCTGGATGCGCTCGTCACGGATGCCAAGCGCGTGAAGAATGGACTCACCGCAACCGACACCGACAAACTGGAAGAGTATCTCCAAAGCATCCGCGACATCGAAGTGCGCCTCGGCAAAGACGAGCAATGGCTCGGCATCCCGAAAATTAAGCCCGGCATCGGCGAGCCAAAGCCCGGCATCGGCGGGAAAGAGGCGATTCAGTCCATGTATGATCTCATCGTCGCCGCGCTCCAGACGGACTCGACCCGCGTCATCACCTACCGCCAGCCGGTCGCCTCGCTGCTGCATAGCCTTGGCATAAAAGTCGGCCCTCACGATCTGAGTCACTACATGCCCGGCGAGCGCATGGCAGCTTCTCAACAACGTGATGTCGCGCAAAGTGAGTTGCTCGCTGGATTGCTCGATAAACTGAAGGCCACGAAGGAAGCCGATGGCAGCAGTTTGTACGACCACACCTGCCTCGCCTACGGCAGCAACATCCGCTCTATTCACTATCTGGATAACTGCCCCACGATTCTCGCCGGCGGCGGCGCGAAATTGAAAATGGGCCAACAACTCGTCCTGCCCAAAGACACCCCGCTCTGCAACGTCTGGCTCACCATGCTCCACGGCATCGGCCTCGACGCAAAAAAACTCGTGCGCCACGGAGACAGCACGGGCGTGGTGAAGGAGCTTGTGAGCTAGTCATGTCCCGACTCTTATTTTGTATCCAGCTTCTGCTGCTAATCGTCCTGCCACTATCTGCCGCCGAACCTCCGCACGCTTCGCTGGATGAAAAGCATCGCGTGTTTTTCAAAGACCACTGCACCAAGTGCCACAATGCGGAGAAGCAAAAAGGCAAGGTGCGGCTGGATGACATCGCTTTCAGCGTGGACACGATTCAGCGCGCGGACCTTTGGCAAAAGGTGCTCAATTCGATCAACTCCGGCGAGATGCCGCCTGATGATGAAAAACAACCCGATGCCGCTGCGAAGACCGATTTCCTCGATGCGCTTTCGCAAACGCTCGTCGCGGCTCGATCACGCTTGAGCGACTCCGGCGGAAACTCGGCGATGCGTCGGCTGAATCGCCGGGAATACAAAAACACCATCCGCGATCTGCTCGGCGTGGAGATCGATGTGAGTGGCCTGCCCGCAGAAGGTGGATCGGGTTCCTTCGATACGGTCGGCGCGGCTTTGTTCATGTCGAGCTACCAATGCGAGCAATACCTCGCGCTCGGTCGGCGGGCTTTGGACGAGCATTTTGCGGCACCTCCGACTGGTACTAAGACCTCATCCATTCATCGCGTAGAGCCTGAA
This sequence comes from Verrucomicrobiaceae bacterium, assembly GCA_031372675.1. Lineage (GTDB taxonomy): Bacteria > Verrucomicrobiota > Verrucomicrobiia > Chthoniobacterales > Chthoniobacteraceae > SXWH01. The sequence goes on along the minus strand of JANMLS010000049.1, from coordinate 4,906 downwards.
ACCCAAGCAAATCCGGCCTTGGAGGGATGGATGAAGAATGCTGAGGAAACAGAAAAAAGATTCAAGCCCTGGGCCGCTGCGGTGGACCGCGCCGCCGCCGCGCCGGAGAACGCGGAGGCCATGATTGCGATCAAGAAAACAGACCCCGCCGTCGCCCAGTTTGGATGGCAGCTCTATTATCAGGCGCACATGCTGAAAGGCGCGCCACGGTCCGAGGATCACGGATTGGGCGACTCCTTCAATGCCGCGTTATACAACGTCGCACGTATCAACTACACCCCGTTTCACAAGCATTGGCTGGCTTTGCCGCACAGACAAACAGGAGCCTATTTGTCAGTCGGCGCTGGCTATCAGACCATCCGATTTCAGCCGCCTCAGCCCGCTCAACTCGGAGACTACATCTTGCGTCTGCGCGTGGGTGCGGTCGAAGGCTCTGCTCAAAATCGTCGCTTTATCGAGATCGGCCCGACGGATCAGCAAGACGAGGCGAAAGCAGAGATCGCCCGCACCTGGAGCACTCATCATGTGCATGGCACCATCGCCAACCCGCAAATCATCGAAGTGCCGATAAAGATCGCTTCGGAGGCAGACCGCGATTTTCAAATCAAAGAGCGGCAGCCGCGTGGTGAAGGGGAACGGAATCGCTTTTTCTTTCACAACAAAGACTTCGTCAACGGCTACGGCCCGGAGCCTGTTTTGTGGGTGGACTGGGTGGAGCTGGAAGGGCCATTTGAGCGGCGGGACTTGGACGCGCGTTTGGCGCAAACGACAGCGCAGGAAAAAGTGCAGCCCACTTATCGCGTGGAAGCTGAAACCGAAGCCAGCGCGCATGTGGATGGGACGATCAAATCGTTTGAAGATACCGAGGCCAAATTCAAACCTTGGGCAGCTCTAGTGGATAAAGCTGCGGCAGCGCCGGAGAACAAGGAGGTCATGGAGAAACTCAAAGTCGAAGACGTGCATGTCGCGCAGTTGGATTGGAAGAAATACTATTACTCCGACCGCCTGAAGGGGGCACCGCGACCTGAGGATCACGGTTTGGGCGATGTCCACAATGCAGCCTTCATGAATCAGGTGCGCCTCGATTATTTCGCATTCTTTCGTCATTTTTCTGGCCTGCCAAATCGCCAGCAAGGTGCCTATTTGATGACCGGCGGTGGTTACAGCCGCATGGATTTGAAGCCGCAGCAGCTCGCGCCGGGCGATTACGTTTTACGCGTCCGCGTCGGCGCTGTGAAGGATAGTCCGGCGGAGCGGCGCTACATTGAGATCGGCCCGACCGATCCAGAAGGGTTGAATTGGGACATCACGAGTGTTTTGAGCAGCCACCAGATCACCGGAACCATCGAGGAGCCGCAGATTATCGAAGTGCCCCTGCAAATCAGCACGGACACGGTGCCGAAGTTTTCCATCCGCGAAAAACAGCCGCGCGGACTCCATCACCGAAGCTCCTTTTTCTACGGGCAAAAACACAAAAACGGATATGGGCCAGAGCCTGTGATTTGGGTGGATTGGGCGGAACTTGAAGGGCCACGGAAGAAGGTCGGCATCGAGCCTGTGCGCTTTGCCAATACGACCAATGCCAGCGAGCCGGATCACGCACGCGCCATCATCGAGAAATTTGCCAAACGCGCCTTTCGCGGCAAGCCGCCGAATGCCGACTTCGTCGAAAAACTCGTCGCCATCTACCAATCTCGCCGCACCGCTGGAGAAGCCTTCGATCTCGCCATCCACGAACCTCTCAGCGCAGTGCTCGCCTCGCCGGGTTTCCTTTATTTACAGGAAGTCGGCTCCCCATCTTTCACCCCAAATCTTTTACCAGCAGATGATGAGGCTAGTAAAAAGTTGGGGGTAAAAGATGGGAATCAAAAAACTCTCACCGGACCTGAGTTTGCATCGCGACTTTCCTACTTCCTTTGGAGCGCGCCGCCAGACGCGCAACTCATCGCCGCAGATTTCAACAAGCCCGAAAACATCATCAAAGAAGTTGGCCGGATGCTCGCCGACAAAAAATCCCGCGAGTTCGTCAACGGCTTTGTCCACCAATGGCTAGGCATGAGTCGGCTGGATTTCTTCCAGTTCAACAACGCCAAGTTCCGCGACTTCGACGAAACCACGAAGGCCACAGCGCGGCAGGAAGTCTATGAAACCTTTGCTCATCTGCTCACCCAGCAGGGCAGTCTCGCCAGCCTACTCAAGAGCGATGAAGTCACCATCAACGGCCTGCTCGCCAGCTTCTACGGCATCGAAGGCGTGAGCGGCGACGCCTTTCGCGCCGTGAAATTGCCCGCCGGTTCGCCGCGTGGCGGATTGCTCGGCATGTCTGCAATTAACGCGATGGGCAGCAACGGCGACCACACCAACCCCGTCGAGCGCGGAGCCTGGGTGCTGCGCAAACTCCTCCACAATCCGCCACCGCCAGCGCCGCCAAACGTGCCGCAAATCAGCCGCCTCGAAGGCAAACTGCTCACCACTCGCGAGCGCCTCGCCGCGCACATGGAGGAAGCGCAATGCGCCCAATGCCACCGCAAGATCGACCCCATCGGCTTCGGCCTCGAAAACTTCGACGCCGTGGGCAAATGGCGCACCACCGACAGCTACTCCAAAGCGGGCGTAGGAGATAAAAACTGGCCCATCGATCCAGCGGGCGCACTGCACAACGGCCCCGCTTTCAAAGACTTTTTCGAGCTGCGCGACCTCATCGCCGGAAAGCGCGACGATTTCGCCCAAGGCTTCACCGAAGCACTCATCGAATACGCCCTCGGCAGACCCTACGGCTTCACCGATGCAGACCTCGCCGCAAGCATCATCGCAAAAGCCAAGGCAAAGAACTTCGCCGTGCGGGAGTTTGTAGAAGCACTAGTTACAAGCCCCGCCTTTGGGCGAAAGTGAGGCAACTTTGAACCCAACCTCAGCACCTATGAAAAAACTACTCACCCTCGTTGCAAGCATCCTCCTCTCACCGCTGCTCTTCATTTCGTCGATGGCGGCAAACAAGCCCAACATCCTCCACATCCACGCCGACGACCAACGGCCTGACGGTTTGCGTGCGCTTGGCAATCCGCTGCTGATCACGCCGAATCTCGATTCGCTCGTCGAGCGCGGCGTGACGTTCACGCGCTGTTACACGATGGGTTCCATGACTGGCGCAGTCTGCACGCCGAGCCGTACGATGATGCTCACGGGCCGCTCGTGGCAGCGCATTCCCGGTGCTCCTGCTGCGGCGCAAAATGCGAAAGAGCCGGGCACTTTTTTGCCGCGAGTCATGCAGGCGGCGGGCTACCAGACTTGGCACATGGGGAAGTCGGGAAATGCGTTCTCTGCCGGGATTGGTGCGTTTGAAACCAGCATCACGGATAACGCCAACGGCAACGGAGCCGAGAGCAGTCGCGCTTTTAGCAGCCAGCGGCTTGCAGACAAGACCATCGAGTTTCTCAAATCCCGCGCTGACGGCAAAGAGGCGCGGCCATTTTATGCGTATCTCGCGCCGCCCGTTCCGCACGACCCGCGCGAGGCGGAGCCGCAGTTTCACAAGCTCTACGACCCGGCGAAAATCCCGCTCTCGCCCGCGTTTATGCCGCTGCATCCTTTCGACAATGGTGAGATGACGGTGCGCGATGAAAAGCTCGCGCCGTGGCCCCGCACGGAGGCGGATACGAAGCAGCAGCTTGCGGATTATTACGCCTGCATCACCGGCCTCGACCACCACGTCGGGCGTATTTTTGAGCAGCTCAAAAAGAGCGGTCAGTGGGAAAATACCATCATCATTTTCAGCGCAGACAATGGGCTTTCGATGGGCGAGCACGGGCTGTTTGGGAAACAGAATCTCTACGAGTTTGGCGGGATGCACGTCCCGCTCGTGATCGCCGGTCCAGGCATCGCGAAGGGCAAGAGCGAGGCGCTCGTATATCTCATGGATTTGTTCCCGACCATCGCGGTGTTCGGCGGAGCCACGCTGCCGGAGAATATTGATGGCAGGAGCCTCGTGCCCGTCATCAAAGGCGCACAGACGAAAGTCCGCGACGTGCTCTACACCGCCTACCGCAACTGCATGAGAGCCATCCGCGATGAGCGCTGGAAACTCATTCGCTATCCGCTCGTGAACGTGACGCAGCTTTTCGACCTGCAAGCCGATCCGCGGGAACTGACAAACCTCGCCACCAAACCCGAACACGCCGCAAAACTCGCCGAGCTGACGGAGAAGCTAATGGCAGAAATGAAACGCAGCGACGATACGTTCCCCCTCACCGTGCCCGACCCAAAGCCAGCGGAGTGGGATCCTTCATCGGCGAAATCTGAACCGAAGAAGAAGCGCAAAAATAAATGAAGCCGAATGCCGCGATAGCCGTTCGTGGCTAACGCCGTCCTCGGCGTGAACACTTCTCACGCGAAGCGGAAATTTCTCCAGCGTGCCACGGCAAAAAATTGTGCGCTACGCGGTGTTGAAGGTCGGCGGCCAGAGGCACGCCGCTCCGTTACCTCTCCCGCGATTCACTCAATTCAATCGCCGTGTTAGGGACTAACCGATGAGCGCCTTTACCACTTTGCCGTAGTTATCCGTGAGGCGGAAATCGCGGCCATTGTAGCGGTAGGTGAGTTTCTCGTGGTCGAAGCCAAGCAGCGCGAGCTGGGTGGCGTGGAGGTCGTGGATGTGGACTTTGTTTTCCACGGCTTTTGCGCCGAACTCATCGGTTGCGCCGTAGGCTTGTCCGCCCTTTACGCCGCCGCCGGCCATCCATGCCACCATTGCGCGGCCATTGTGGTCGCGGCCCGCTTGCTCGTTGCCGTTGCGGTCTTTGGTCACGGTGCGTCCAAATTCGCCGCCCCAGATGATGAGCGTATCGTCGAGCAGTCCGCGCTGGCGGAGGTCGTTGATGAGCGCGGCTGCGGGGCCGTCAATTGCGCC
>JANMLS010000041.1:0-2290 GCA_031372675.1 Verrucomicrobiaceae bacterium | reverse complement strand
CAGGGCGGCGATCTGCTCCACGCGGGCCAGCAAGGCGGGCGTGATGGTGAACTGAGGCTGATAGCTCACCGGCCGAAGCTACACGATGAGACAACCGTAAGTCCACTTATTGGACAACCGAGGTGTGATTGGAAATGGCGGTCAGTCGAGGTGGAGTGAGGGAAGATCGCGGAAAGCATGCCCGAGGAGATCGGCGCGAGCGACGCGGAGGCCGAACATGGCCTCTGGGTTGGGTCCGGGCTCTGCCCCCAAGAGTCCGTGGTCGCGGAGGTCAGCAGATACTTCCGAGTCGTGGAGGTTCCTGGGCAGGACACGCACAGCAGATGGGGCCGCGCGGCAGCGCGGACCCTACCCACGATGGTAGGGACGGGCTGCTGCCCGTCCGTGACTTCTCCCGCGTCGGCGGCATCGGCAGCACCCCGAAGCGAGCCGCGGCCACGGGCGCACCCGGGCCCCGCCCCGGTTGGGAGTTCCGCTTCCAGGCGTCTGGACCGCACACCATGCCGGGAACGCGGGAACGCGGGATCCCGGACACGACATGCTCTGGCTTCGAGGGCGGTGTGCGGTCCCCGTACGCCGAGGGCAACTCGGCCACACGGAGCACAACTCCGCGCCAGATCCGCCGATGTGTCCGCCACTTCCGGTCACACCCGACAACCGGGACGGGCGAACGGACCGATTGCTCGGCCCGAAGCAAATGGCGGCGAACCTCTCGTGGGAGCCGAGCCATGATGTTTGGACGGGTTTCTACCCTCTCTCTTGCCCTCTTTCGGTGTAGTTGCCCTTGTTCCGCCACTTCGCACCGGGGCCACGCCCGAGGACTCGATCCGATGGCCGGCCTTCAGATCGCCCACCCGCTTGGCCGATCCATCGCCCGGGCCGAAGGCTTGGGCGTCCGGGCGCCGATGCCGGACGCGACCGCGGACGGGCGACACTCAGGACCTGTGAGGGAGCGGAACCGCGTGGGGAGGTCCCCAAGTCCGACAAAGGGGGGGCATGGCTCCAAGCGGAGCGGATGCGGGGAGGACACTTTCCGGAAGGAAAAGTGGCGGGAGTGGCGGGACTCGAACCCGTAACCTCTGCCGTGACAGGGCAGCGCTCTAACCAATTGAGCTACACCCCCGCGTGGGGTGGGCGCGTGTTGTACTTTGCGGCAGCGGCGAGTCAACGCTTTTGTCCCGGAAAGTTTTTTGGCGCGCCGGATAAAGGTGATCCGGGCCGCAGCCGCCAAGGAGGTGGGGGTGGAGAACCCCGCTGAAGAAACGGCTACAGCCCGGATCCCTGAAACGCTAGGAACCTCGCGTCCTGTTGTCAATGGGCGCATCCCTAGGCTACCTAGAACTCCCTAGAGCCTGTCATGCACTTTTGGCGAATAGGGATTGGAGCATGAGGAGGGCGAAAGCGAGCCAGTGATAGGCGGCCAAGGTGGCGGCGAGGCGTTCGTAGTCACGAGCCAGCCTTCGGAAGCGGGCGGCCCAAGCGAAGGAGCGCTCGACCACCCAGCGACGAGGCAGCAGGACGAAGCCGCGCTTGGCTTCGGTGTGTTTCACCACTTCGAGCTTGATCCCGTGCCGGGCCGCATCCGCGGCCGGTCGCTCGCCCGTGTAGCCCTGGTCGACGTACGCCAACTGCACGTTGTCCCCCGTGGCGGCCTGCACCGCTCGGGCGAGGTCTTCGACCTGCGCCCGGTCCTGTTCGTGGGCGGCGGTGACCTTGAGCGCCAGGAGATGCCCGAGGGTGTCCACCGCCACATGGACCTTGCTGCCCTTGCGTCTCTTGGCCCCGTCGTAGCCGGCGCGGCCTCCGCTCTCCGGGGTCGACTGGAGGGTCCGGCTGTCCAGGATGGCCGCGCTGGGCGCGGCGTCGCGGCCCTCGCCCACTCGCAGCAACAGACGCAGGTCCGCCGCCATGTGCTCGAAGCAACCCGCGCGCACCCAACGCCGCACCTGCTGCTGCACCGCCGGCCACGGCGGCAGGTCGTGGGGCAGCATCCGCCAAGGACAGCCCGCTCGCACAAACCACCGCAGACCGTTGAAGAGCTCCCTCAGCGGGTGATCCCGCTGCGGCGCATCCTCTTTCATCAAGGTCAGATACGGCGCGCAGAACGCCCACTCCTCGTCGCTCACGTCACTCGGATATCCCTTCCGTCCTGTCGGCATCCAAAGCTCTTCACCCATCCGTATCCAAGGATCAAGCCCAAAGTCCTCTCATCGCAAATCTTCCGCAAAATATCCGCCTCTTCAAAAGTCCATGACAGGCTCTAGGGGCAGGCTCGAACCCGGATGGACCC
>JANMLS010000029.1:0-6220 GCA_031372675.1 Verrucomicrobiaceae bacterium | reverse complement strand
CGCCAAAGGCGCAAAGCCCGCAAAGAAAAAAGCCGCCAAAGCCGCATGGCCCAAACCGCTCGCCGAACGGGTGAAGGCCACCGAACAAGCCCTGCGCGAAGCCGCCACCGCCGTAACCCCCGCCGAACTGGCAAAGCGCTTCCTCCGAGCCAAACCCGAAGACCTCGCCGAAATCCTCGACACCCTAGTAGCCATGAGCCGCGCCCACAAAGAGGGCGAGAAGTTCAGCGTGTAGGGAGGCGGTGTTTTCATCCCGAACGCCGCGATTGAAGCGCATTCAGTCGCTTGCGAAAGTAGTCCACGACTTTAGGGCACACCCGGAAACTCGTGTGTAGGAGCGCAAAGCGCCGTGGAGTGCGTGCAACTTGTCGCCGCCGTCACTCAAGCGACTTGTCGCGCAGAGCCTCACTCGCAAGACTGCAAGCCGTTGCCACGGCTCTATGCGTGACAAGTCCCGCAAGCCACGGCGGGAACAAGTTCCCGCACTCCACGGCTTCGCCCGAGTTTCAGTAACCGATAGCCGCCCCCCCCCCCCGCTTGCCCGTGATTCGTCATTCGACATTTTTTCGTCATCGCCTATATCGCGGGGACATGTTGTTTTTTACCCGATGAAAATCTCGCTGTTTGTGCCCTGTTACATTGATGCGATTTACCCGAAGGTGGCGATCAGCATGGTCCGCATTTTGGAGAAGCTCGGTCACACGATTGAGTTTCCGGAGGAGCTGACTTGCTGCGGGCAGCCGCCTTTCAATTCTGGCTATTGGGATGATGCGCGGAAGTCTGCGCGGCCTGTGCTGGAGCGGCTGAAGGATGCGGAGGTGGTCGTCATCGGCAGTGGGTCGTGTGGCGCGATGATGAAGGTTTTTTACCCCGAGCTTTTCGCAGGGCAGCCGGAGGAAGCGGCTGCGAAGACGCTGGCGGCGAAGACTTGGGAGTTCACGGATTTTCTGGTGACGAAACTCGGCGTGACGGACCTCGGCGCGAGCTTCCCGCACAAGGTGACTTTTCACGACGGCTGCCACGGGCTGCGCGAGCTGAAGACGAAGCAGCAGCCGCGCGATTTGCTCGCGAAGGTGCGCGGGCTGGAGCTTGTGGAGATGAAGGAGGCGGAAACGTGCTGTGGTTTTGGCGGCACGTTCGCCACGAAATACGCCTCGGTTTCCACGGCGATGGGCGAGGTAAAATGTGCGTCGGCAGCGGAGACGGGCGCGGACTTTATCGTGAGCGCGGATTCCAGTTGCCTGCTGCATGTTCAGGGTCTGCTGGGCCGTCAGCAGAGGCCGATAAAAACCATCCACATCGCGGAGGTGCTGGCCAGTGAGTGAGACTATCGCCGCGCCGAGAGCGCAGTTTTTTCAGGATGCAGACCGCATTACGCACGACTTGGAGCATCGCCGCCGCATCCAGGCTGCGATGGGGAAATACTACATCTCGCGCTATTCGCGGCAGGCGCTTTTCCGCGATTGGCAGGAGGCTCGCCAGACGGCAGCGGAGACGAAATGGGCGGCGCTGAACGAGCTGGATAAGCACCTCGAAAACTTCGAGCGCAACGCTACCGCTCGCGGCACGCAAGTCCACTGGACCAGCACGAGCGAGCAGGCTCGCGCGGTGATTGTGGACATTATCCGCAGGCACAATGCGCGGCGGATCGTGAAGTCGAAGGTGATGACTTCGGAGGAGATTCACCTCAACCAACTGCTCGTCGAACTCGGCTACGACGTGATCGAGAGCGATCTCGGCGAATACATCCAGCAGCTCAAAGGCGAGCCGCCGTATCATTTCGTCTTCCCGTGTATGCACCTCAGCCGCGAGGAAATCAGCGACCTTTTTGAAAACCACCTCGGCACCGCGCAGACGCACGATCCGGAGGAGCTGACGATGATCGCCCGCCGCGTGCTGCGGCAGAAATACATTGATGCAGACATCGGCATCACCGGCGCAAACTTCGTCGTCGCGGATACGGGGATGATTTCCATCACGGAAAATGAAGGCAACGCGCGCCTCACCGCCGCGCTTCCGCGAGTGATGATCACGCTCGTCGGCATCGAGAAAGTGCTGCCGAAGTTCAGCGACCTCGCGCTTTTCCTCCCGATGCTCGCGACGGCAGGCACGGGACAGCCGCTCACCGGCTACAACACGATGTATGCAGGCCCGCGCCAGCCCGACGAAACGGACGGCCCGGTGGAATGGCACGTCGTCTTCCTCGACAACAATCGCACGACACTCCTCGCCGACCCGCAGCAGCGCGACGCGCTCCACTGCATCCGCTGCGGCGCGTGCCTCAACGTGTGCCCGATTTTCAAAAACGTCGGCGGACTCAGCTACGGCACGACGTATCAAGGGCCGATTGGCTCCGTCATCACGCCGCACTTTCGCGGCTTGCAGGACTGGAAACATCTCTCCGGCGCGTCGTCGCTCTGCGGCGCTTGCACCGAGACGTGCCCGGTGAAGATCGATCTGCATCATCACCTCCTCCACAACCGCCGCAACGCTGTGGAAGAAAAGCGCGGATTCCTCGAAGGGATGCTGTGGCGCGGGTTCACGTTTTTGATGAACAGGCCGAAGCTCTTTTCGCTCTCCATCAAAATGGGCCGCATCTTCCAGCCGCTCCACGCACTGGTAAAAGACACGTTCCTTGACCCCGCCCGCGCATGGACTAAATCGCGCGAACTTCCCGAAATCGCGCACGAGTCCTTCCGCGATTATTGGAAACGGAGGCAGACCAAATGACTGAAAGAGAAAAAATTTTCACCCGCATCCGTGACGCGCTGAAAACGCAAGCGCCGATGCCCGGCCACCACGACGGAGCCGGCAAGACACACGCCATCAGCGAAGCCCGCAACGCTATCGCCGGAGCGAAGCAATGGCTGCCCGATCCCGGCGCAGACAGCGCGGAATGGCTAGCGCAATTTGAGAAGCTCTCCGCCGAGTTGAAAACCACCGTCCACATTTGCGCCAGCGAAGCCGACGCTCACGCAAAGCTCCGCGAAATCGCCGTTGCGGACGGATGGAAAAGCGTCGCCGCGCATCAGCACCCACTCGTCTCGCCAGCCGTTGCAGCGCTGCCGCTACCGCTCCTCGACACGACGAATGGCTACGATGCAAATGCGATGGCGAAGTGCGATGTAGGCATCACCGCCTGCGATGCGCTCGTCGCGCAGACCGGCTCCATTTTTCTCACCAATCGCACTGGCGGCGGACGCGCTTTGAGCGTGCTGCCACCGCACCACGTCGTCATCGCACACCGCGAGCAACTCGTGCCGGATTTGCCCTCCGCATTTGAGCTAATGACCCGCATTTACGGCCCCGCAAACTGGCCGAGCATGTCCACGCTGATCACCGGCCCCAGTCGCACCGGAGACATCGAGCGCATCCTCGTCCTCGGCGCACACGGCCCGCGCAAACTTACCGTGCTGCTCGTCTGAATGGACTTCCGGCAGATCGAGTTTGGCTCTGCTGAATACCGTCTGGAATACGACCTCCGCCATCGCGTCCTCCGCGTGCCCATCGGCCTCAGCCTGCACGACGAAGACCTCAGCGGCGAAGCGGGCCATTTGCATTTTGGCCTGTTTGAAGCGGAGCAGCTTCTCGCCTGCGCCATCGCAGTCCCAACAAGTTCCGTGAGCGCGAAAATCCGTCAGATGGCAGTGGATGCGCAGCAACAAAATCGCGGCCTCGGGCGAATCCTACTCGACCACTTGCACCGCGAACTGGAGGCAAAAGGCCTCACGCATTTCCACCTCCACTCGCGGATTACCGCCGCCGTTTTTTACGAAAAACTCGGCTACATCCGCACGGGCAGCGAGTTCACCGAAGTCGGCATCCCGCACATACGCATGGAGCGCGGCTAATCCCGAACGCCGCTTTTTCGTCCGCAGATTGCGCAGATTTTATGGGCCGTGAGCCAACTGAGAGCAGGACAAAAGCATCCCAACTCCGAATGCCTTCCAGTTCTATAAATCTGCGAAATCTGCGAAATCTGCGGTTAAAAAATCGCCGCATTCGGCTTAGAGGCTGTACGGAACTTCTCAGAGGCAGCAAAAGCCCGCGCTCCCTTTTCCTCTCCGCTACTCACATCGCCAGCATCTCGGATGGAAGTTCCGTACAAGCTCTAATGATTCGCCGCCAGATTTTCGGGAATATGCGGCGCGTTGGTTTGCATCAGCGCACGAAGCTCGATCTGCGTCAGCGCACGCTCGGAAACAAAAATCTCATCCATCTCTCCGCGAAATCCGCGCTCATCTCCAGTCGCGCCGAATGTAATTAAATCAGCCGGAATATGACTGCTTTGGTTTCCTTTTCTGGACCCATGTTTCGCAGTCCAAGATTCAAGGCGGCCATCCACATACAGCCGCGCCTGCGACTTCGATGCAGGCTTTGTAGAATTGGGCGACGGCAGGCTTACAACCGCCGCAACGTGGTGCCAGCGACCATCGCGCAAAGGCGTGCTGGCGACCGTGCGACTCCGGCCATTTGCAATCCGCAAAGCTCCGGGCGAGCCATCCGCAGGTCTGGAATTCCACCCAAGCTCAAGCCCCGAAAAACGCGCAAATGTGGAGCCATCCGCAGCGGCAGCATTCTCCGGCAGTTTGATCCAAAAGGCCACGGTTCGCACCATCCGGTTGGTAGTTTTTGCGACGACGATTTCCGCGCTCGTGTTGCTTGTGAACGATGCAGCCTTCCCAAATTTTCCATCCTTGAGTTCGGCAGGCTCGCGGAATGACAGCGCAAGCGAGCCGTGTTTTGACGCAGCGCCAAGCAGTTCTCCGGGCGTTGCGTTTTTATTCATCGAGTCCAGCGGCCAGTGGACGTAAGTCGCCGCGCGCTTGGGCAGATCAAAGGTCACGCGCTTTGCGAGTTTGATGAATTTCTGATCGCTATCGCGCACCTCGCTCACGCCGTTGTTCGCAAACCGCCGCGACTGCTTTTCTTTTATGAGCAATTTTTTCGGAGCATCCTTCGAGTCAGATCGAGCCTCCACTTCGACTTGCCCGGACAACACAAATACTTCCGTCGCGCCATTCTCCTCGGCAGTCACGCTGAACTCGGTGCCCAGGTCCACTACATCAACGGCGGGATTTGAGATTCGGAAACCTATCGCCTCCTGCGGGATGTTTGCCTTCACCGTTCCATGCCGCAAAGTCGCCTGCCACGCGGAATCCAGGTCCACGCTCGCCGGTCCCTCGATCACAATCTGTGCGCCGGAATCAAACGTGACTTCCGTAAAGCCAGACTTCAGTTCCAAGCGCTGTCCTCTTTGCAATTCATCGCCGTTTTGAAACGCGCCGACCTGCATCCAGACCGGCTCTTTGGAACCGGAAATATGCGCGATAAATTCCTCATCTTCGTCAGACGGCACAACATTGGGTATGAGCGAACGGCCAATCCATACACCGACTGCAACGACCGCAGCAGCCGCAGTGAGAATCCTCGGGGAACGCTTCCAGAATGAGGGCCGGATGATATTCACAGGCTCGGCAGGCTCGCTCTGCATTTCCGATGCGTAGCTGTGCAGACTGGCGGAGAGCTGCATCGCTCGGATGTAAAATTGCCGCGCCTCCTCGCTGCCACGCAGCATCTCTTGAAGGCGAAGATTTTCGCTCGCAGCGAGTCGCCCATCCACGAGCGCACTGCACAATTCATTTAATTCGATACGTTCAGAGTCATTCATGATGTTGCTTTGGCAAGTTGGTTGGTCACGCAATCGTGGAGAACTTTGCGAAGTCGGGTGAGCGCCTTGTATGCGGCAACGAGAGAGCGTCCACTGCGCCGCGCCGCTTCATCCACGCTGTTGCCCGGCTCGTAGCGCGTCATCACCAACTCACGGTCGCGAGGCGGAAGTTTTTTCAGGCAATCTGCGAGCGCTTCGTGACGCGCATCCTGCTCCGGCGCGAGTTCGGTGTGCGTGATTGCCACGGACTCCAGCACATCTTCATCAAAAATCACTTTCGAGCGCGCAAACTTGGTGCGCGCCGCGCGGACCTGCCACCACGCAATTTGATTCGCCCACGCCACGAAATCCGAGCCGGGGCGGAACGTGTGAAATTTTCCGCAAATGATGAGCGACGTTTCCTGAAGAATATCCTCCGCAGCGTGTCGGTCGGGAATCAGCGTGTAGATATACGAAAATATCCTGCGCTGGTTCTGCGTGATCAGCAGAACCAGTTCCTTCGTGCGGTCGCTGGCAGAAGCATCATCCATGTTCAGAAATCTAATAGCT
>JANMLS010000011.1:0-2656 GCA_031372675.1 Verrucomicrobiaceae bacterium | reverse complement strand
CAAATCGACCGCGTCCCTCATGCGCCCGACGAACGTGAGATTCTCCACGAGCCAGTCATTGTTGTGCGCGTAGTTGTGGATTTGCTCCGGCAAAATGCGCGCCGCCGCCGAGTGCGCGTGGTCGGTGCGGGCACTTGCTTCCTGCTGCCATGCGGCATCGGCGTAGCGTTTCAGCTTGGTAAAAGTGTGTCCCGGCATGTGCCACATGTGCGCGATTCCGGGCGCGGTCTGGCCGAGGACTGCTGCGCTTTTCAATGCACGGCGGTCGTCTTCGTAATTCCAAAGATGGATGAGGTAGTGGTGGATTCCCGGATGGTCGGGATTCTTTGCCAGCACAGTTTCCGCGAGCGCCTGCGTCGCCGTGTGGCTGCTCAGTGCGGAGCCTCTTTGCGAATTTTCCCAAATGTGAAACAAAAGAAACGCCCGCGCTTCCACATCATCGGGGAACTCAAAAATCAGCTTCTCCAGCGCCTTCACGAGCTTCTTGCGCTTCTCCGGCGTCATCGCTTTTCCATCGGAATACGCATCGTGATATGCCGTGATCCAAGCCTGCTCGCGGGGCGATGCCTTGTCCTTGCGCTTCAGCGCTTCCTTGATGAATTCCGCACTGCGTTTCTCGTTGTTTTGATTGGAAAGCGTCAGCCCCCAATACGCCATCGCGCAGTCTGGATCGAGTTTGAGCACCTGCCGGAACGAGCGCTCCGATTCAAAATACCAAAACCCGTGAAGCTGTGCGACGCCCTGGTCGAAAAACTTTGCCGCTTCCTCGGATTTGGTCATCACGGGAAAATGAACATTGCCCATCCCCGGCAGCAGCGTCGCCGCCTGTCGCGGCCCCTCATTAAAAGCCTCGCCGTGAACGCTGTGCCCAAAGAGCGGCTTCCCATCCGGGCCGACCGGCACATCGTCGGCATGAAGCAGCGCAGTGCAAGCAAGGGTGATGAGAAGGAAAGGACGAGTCATGTGAGTAGGCGAATACAATCCGCCAATATCCCGAACGCAAGGCGCGAAGTGCCGGACATTCAGCGCGGAGCGAAAGTAGTCAGCGGCTTTAGCCGTAAGAACTTGCTGCTTCGGGACGGGTGGTTTTGTCGGCGAGTATCTCCTTCAAAAAGAACCCTGCCAGACTCACTGCGATTTGACGGCTGAAGCCGCTGACTACTTTGCGCAACCGCCTTTACACGATCCACCCTTTGCGGCGGAGGGTCTCGAAGATGAGCACTTCAAATGGCTCGGCGCTGCTGGTGGCGAGAAAGCGTCCGTTGCGCTGCTGGCAGAGGGCGCGGAGGGTGGCTTCGTGGGTGGTGCGGTATTCGTGGTAGAGGGTGAGGAGGGCGGCGGCGTTGCTGATGTCGAGGGTGCCGTCGGTTTCGCTGTCCACGAGGCGGAAGTCGCCGGTGACTTCGGGGTTCAGCTCGGCGGGGCTGAGGATTTGGAGGGCGAAGATTTCGAGGCCGGCGCTTTGGATGAGGTTGAAGGCGCGCTTCATGTCGCCGGTGGTGAGGAAGTCGGAGAGGAGGACGACCATGCCGCGCCCGCGATGTTGGCGGAGGAATTTTTCTACGGCAATTTCGATGGGCGCATCGCCGCCGGTTTTTATGCTTTCGAGGAAAGTGAATAGCTTGCCCTGGCTCACGCGTCCGCTGCATGGACGCAGCCCATGAGCTGCGGTGCTGCCGAGGGAATACGCGCTCACTTTCTCCGAGCCGCGCAGTGCGATGGCTCCGAGTGCGGCGGCGATTTTTTGCGCGAGGAGAAATTTGCCGTCGAACTCCATCGAGCTGCTGGCGTCCACGATGAGGACGACGTGCATCTCCTCTTCCATGTGGAATTGCTTCAAATACGGGCGGTTCATCCGCGCGAAGATATTCCAGTCCACAAAGCGCACATCGTCGCCCGGCGAGTAATCGCGGTAGTCGCAAAACTCCGTGCTGGTGCCGCCTTTCGCCGCGAGGTGTTCGCCGCGAGAGCGATTGGTGAAGCGGCGCGTGGCGTTGATGCGGAGACGCGCGAGGCGGTCGAGGTGGCGGTTGGTGAGGAGACGCGTGACGAATGATCCCGATGTATCGGGAACGAATGAAGAAGTAGCAGGCATGGGAATCTTCTCCACTTGCTTGCGCTGCTCTTTTCCTAAAGCGCCGCTATTTTCGTCATTCGTCATTCGTCATTTCCGCGCTCGCGCGGACTACACGTAGTATTCGCGCCACTTGCCGCCTTTTTTCACGCCGGGTTGCGGGATGGGATATTTGCCCTCGGCGTTGGAGGTCACCGGCGCGGGGCCGCCGAATTTGAGCGTGTCGGCATTGGGGGCTAATTCTTCGTCGCTGTTCAGGAACTCATCGTAGGTGATGATCTGTCCGGTGTGCGCGGACCAGCGGCCCATGGCGGTGACGAGGCTGGCTTTGGCACCGCGCTCGACTTCGTTGTAGGGCGTGCCGTTGCGAATGGCGGCAATGAGGTCCTCCCACTCGATTTCGTAGGGATTGCCTTCGTCCTTCCGGCCTTGCCAGAGCAGGCTGTCGCTCTTTTCGAGGTGGCCTTTGAAAATCTTGCTGCGAGCGGGGGAGTGGCCGGCTTTGGAAACGATGGCCATGCCCTTACTGCCGTGCGCGAAAGTCGCAAATTCTTGTCGGCAGCCTTCCATGTTACGGCCTTC